>CBDUJZ010000087.1:0-21470 GCA_965367675.1 uncultured Myxococcales bacterium
AGTCGAAGGACAGAGCGAAGTCGAAGGACAGGCCACCAACCACAAACCGCCCCCACCCCCCTTCCTGAGCGAAGTCGAAGGACTGGCTACCAACCAAAAACCGCCCCTACCCACCTTCCTGAGCGAAGTCGAAGGACAGAGCGAAGTCGAACGACAGAGCGAAGTCGAAGGACGGAGCGAAGTCGAAGGACAGCCCGAAGTCGAAGGACAGCCCGAAGTCGAACGACAGCCCGAAGTCGAACGACAGCTCGCGCGCTAGGCGAACGCCGCGACGGCCACGAACACCAGGTACAGCATCTGGAACAGGCCGGTGGCCACACAGCTGGCCGCCACGATGAACGACAGCATCACGAGCCCGTTCGGCGCCACGTTGCTGGCCTTCATCTCCAATCGCACGCCATTCGTGCGGGCCAAGCCGAACAGCCCGCCGAAGAAGCCGAGCAAAATGAAGGACGACACCACGGAGATCGCCATCGCGATCACCAGCTTCTTGTCGAACGCCTGCTGCTGCGGCGTGCGCACCGACGTGTGCTGCCCGGGCACATACGGCGCATGCGAAGCGCCAGGCTGGGGCGCCTGAGGCACGTACGGCGCATGCCCATGCTGCGCTCCGTATCCAGGCTGGCCGCCACCCCCATAGCCCTGCTGAGGCGGCGGGTAGCTCTGCGCCGGAGGCGGCACATACGCGGGCGCGGCGTAGCCAGGCTGCTGACCATACGGTGCCTGCGGCGGCGGGCCCTGCTGAGGTGCATAGCCAGGCGCGAAACCCTGCGCCGGAGGCGCGGCCTGTACGTTCTGCTGCACTCCGTGCGGCACTCCGCTCGGCGCGTTATTCGCCTCGGCGTAGGGCATGTAGGGCGCTTGCGGAGGTCCGGGCTGCTGCGGATTCGTCATGACATCAATCAGGGCAAAGGGGCGTCGTTGTTGGATAAATTGGCACGGCAAACGCGCCGACGCAAGGCTCCGACCGCACTATTCGACCACCGGAACGCCCTCCAGCGTGCCCAGCCAGAAGTCCACCGACATCGCACGCGCCCGCTCGTTCCGACTAAACGTAAAGTGCGTCCCCTCCGGGTCGAGGAACGACGCGATCGTCAGCGGAGAACCATCCACCGCCTCACGATTGCCCGAAATCGGCCCCACGCCCGCCCGGTCGCGGTCCCACACCCCATACGGGTCCACGTCCCAACCCGCCGGCGCGACCACGTCCGCGTCGCCGGCGATCGTGATCGCGTCCATCGACATCGGGAACGTGGTCGTGTCGTTAAACCCGTTCAACAGCAGCACGTGCGCGCCCGACGGGTTGTGGTCCCCGCCACGCCACAGCGGCGCGTAGTTGTGCGGGTCGACCACGTCGGTCCCCAGCTGCACGAGCGCAATAATCGGATGCTCCAGATCCACCGCGCGGCCCACGTTGAACAGCTCCTCGATCAACGACGGGATATCGATCGGGTCCACCCGCTGCACCACCGTGACGGACATATAACTGCCCGTCCCGTTGAGCACGTACGACTCGAACTCCGACTCCACACCAGCCACAAACGACCCCACGATGCCGCCCTGCGAGTGGCCGCCATACACGAGCCGCTCCGTGTTCAGCCGCTCCGCCAGAGCCGAATTCTTGAGCCCCTCGCGCAGCACCCGGACAAAGTAGCTGGTGTCCACGGCCTGCTGCCGAAACGCCGACCGACCGCTCACCGGGTTCAGGTAATTAAAGCCGTGCAGCACCGGGTCCGAACCGTTCACCGCACGCGTATCGTGAAACTGCGGCGCGAACGTCGCGACCGCGAACCCAGCCTCCAGCGCTTGCAGCGCCGGCCGAGAGAACGGCGTGGGCCCCAAGTTTCCGCCCGTACCCGGCATGAAAACCAGCACAGGAAACGGCCCACCCTCCAGCGGAGCGACCACAAACATGGGCACCTGCTCCCAGCGCTGCACCACCGGCTCGTCGCCCTCAAAAACAAAGCCGCCGCCGCTGTTGTACGGCGAAACTCCGGCCTGAAAAATCGGCGTCTCGTACGACGCCGTCCACGCCTGATACCCGTCGCCCTCAAAGTTCGTGCGCTGCACCAAGTCCGTCACCGTGGGCGCGACCGTGCGCTCCGGGTCGACCACAAAATCTCGAATCAGCTGCAGCTCCCGCGTGGGGTTCTGCGTCGTGAACACCGTCGCGACGCCCACGTCGGAGACGTCGAGCGCGTCGCTCTCCAAGCACCTCACCAATGGCGCCACGCTCTCCACGAGCCCCGCGTCGCCAGTCCCGGACAGCGCCGCAGCCAGCGCCGGCGGCGTCGCGACCTCGAGCCCCACATCCAGCCCCAACTCACGGCGGACCACCAGCGCGTACGGCGTCGCCGGCTCCAGCACGAAGCCCGGCACCGGCCGCACGTTCAACGTGTTCGCAGGTCGGAACCGGTCGCCAACCAAGTCCACGCTGAGCACCACCGGTACCCGCTCGCCACACCCGTCCTCGCTCACATCCAGGAGCTGCACCACGCTGCCCGACCGCACGGTCGTCGCCGGCTCCGGCAGCGACACCGAGCCGAGCGCACCCTCGAAATGCACGTATACCACCGGCATGGTCGAGTACCCGTCCACCACCCCGTGGATCGCCTTGAGGAACGTCGGCGTCAGCCCGCGCGTGGCGTCTGGGAACGTGGACAGGTCCGGCGAACCGTCCGGCCGCAGACGGTGGTTCGACGGCCACGGCGTCGACAAGAAGTCCGCGCCGTCCAAGTTGAACGTGGGCACCAACAGCGTGCTCGGATCGACCGCGTCAGCCAAGGCGGCGTCCGCGTCGGTCAAGGCGGCGTCGCTTTGAACCGCATCCGCGGCGTCATCCTCCGCGTCAGCACCTGCGTCCGCACCGCCGACGTCGGCTGAGCCGGTGTCCGACGTGCCCACGTCGACCCCGAACACGTCGACACCGTCCAGCTTCAGCTGCAGGTCATCGCATGCGCCCAGCGACAGGGCGGCGGCGACCAGGGCGACGCGCGCAACAGCGCTGCCGAGCGAATCCGTGGCGACTCGAAAGGAAACAGCGGTCAGACGCATCACAGCTCAAGGAAGGCGGCTCGAAAGCCTAGCGAGAAAGCTCCAGGCCCAGGTTCTCGTCCATTGCGCGCTGCAGTGAACGGATCGTGCGCGCATTTTGGCCAAAATCACCGCGGCCCACCCGGCTGTGACTGCGGATAAATACCACCGCGCCACCATCGCCGTTCGCGTCCACGCGAATCGAAACGTCGTCCGTGAACCGGCCGGAGCGCGTCGTGGCCGTGGCCTCGATCACGTGCACGCCCTCTTCGGACGCCACCTCAGACACCAGCGCCAGCCGCTCCAGCGACGCGATCGACTCCAGCGCAGCGGCCACCACGCGGGGCTGCGAAAAGCTGTACGCCCGCGGCTGAACGTCCGGGTACTCCGGCGTCTCCCCCGTCGTCACGTCGTTGATCGGCGGCCACACCGCCAGCGAGGCGAAAAAGGCCACAAACAGCAGCCCAACGGCCACCGCGAGCACCTTGCCCACCAACGCCAGCGCTTTCAAAACGCGAGCGAAGACACCGGAGCGCTTGGGATTCGAACGTGTGCGGGTCATCGCACCACCAATAGGTAGTCTGGCGTCGGGCTCAAAGGGCACGAGTAAACATAGCGGCCCGGCGTCAGGTCGACCGTCCACACCCGCGTCGCGCCACGCGCAATGCCGCCCGCCGAGACAACCGGCTGCGACTGTGCCGATTCCGGCCGCAACCAGAAGCCCAGCTCGCGATCAAACCCGGCGTTCTCCACCGCGATCTCCCACCGGCCCGGCGTCACCAACAGCGCCCGCTGCGACCGCTCGCCAAAACTCACCTGGTTCGCCCGCCGACAGTGGTCCGCCCCCGCCGTCGACACCGACCCATCCTCCGACGGCGAAAACCGGCACGGCTCCAGCGTCAGGTTCAACCGCGGCAGCGCGCCATCCAAACGCTCGATCGCGCCCAGCTCCTCGGCCGACACCTCATCCACCACAGGCAACATCAACTCGTTCGGCCCGCGCGGCCCCATCGGCGCCGGCGGAATCTCCGGCAACGGCGGCTCCGCTGGCAACTCCACCGGCCGCGCCGCCGGCAACGCCAACTCCGCCGGCGGCGCGCTCGGCGGCGCACTCGTCGGCAAGCAGCCAACGACCAACACCGCGCCCAAACACACACACAACTGAAATCTCCAATTCATCATCCCGCGCATCCTACTACGAAACCACCACCGCGAAACCAGTGCTGAGCCAGCCGAAGGACCAAACCCAACCTGAGCCAGCTTGCCGTGAGCTTGCCGAACGGAACGACCAAACCATCCTGAGCCAGCTTGCCGTGAGCTTGCCGAACGGAACGACCAAACCCTTCCTGAGCGAAGTCGAAGGACAGACTCGCGCACCCACCAAAACCAAAACCCACCACACCCATCCTGAGCGAGCTTGCCGTGAGCTTGCCGAACGGAAGGACCCCTCCCGAGCCTGCCAAAGGACCAAACCCCTCCCGAGCCTGCCAAAGGACCAAACCCCTTCCTGAGCCAGCTTGCCGTGAGCTTGCCGAACGGAAGGACCAAACCCCACCCACGCTGTCCTACTTTTCGCCACCGTGTTAGGCCCCTCCACATGCTCGCCGTGACCCTCCGATTTGAGGCCGGAACGCTCGTCCTCGACGGCGATGACCTGGCCGGCCTCCGCGCCCTCAACCCGCCGACCTGTCGCTTCGACGACCGCGTCGGGCGGTGGCGCGCGCCCGCGGCCGCCTACCGCACCCTGTTCGCGTTCCTGCACCGCGCCGAACGCGCCAAGCAGATCGCGCTCACCGACGAAGCCCGCGACTACGCGCCGCTCGGCGCCGAGATGCGCTCCGTACGCACCCCGCGCGAGTACCAACAAGAGGCGGTCGAGGCGTGGCGTGCCGCCGGTCGACGCGGCCAAATCATCCTGCCCACCGGCAGCGGCAAGTCCTTCGTCGCCCACCTCGCCATCGCCGACGCCGACCGCTCCACGCTCATCGTCGTGCCCACCATCGACCTGATGACCCAGTGGTACGACGGCCTGCTCGCCGGCTTCGACGTGCAAGAGGTCGGCCTGCTCGGCGGCGGTTACCACGACCTCAAACCGATCACCGTCACCACCTACGATAGCTTCAACATCCACATCCCGCGCTACGGCAACCGCTTCGGCCTGCTGGTGTTCGACGAGAGCCACCACCTCGCCGGACCCAGCTACCTCGAAGCCTGCGAAGCTACCCTCGCGCCGTTCCGACTCGGCCTCACCGCCACCCCCGAGCGCCAAGACGGCCGCGAAGCCCTGCTCGACAACGCCATCGGCGAAATCTGCTACCGCAAAGGCATCACCGACCTCGCCGGTGACTACCTCGCCGAGTACGACATCGAGCACGTAACCGTCACGCTCACCGAAGCCGAGATGCAGCACTACGAGCACGAGCGCGCCATCTACCTCGACTTCATCCGCTCCGCCGGCATCCGCTTCGGCCAGCGCGACGGCTGGAACCAGTTCATCGTCGCCTCGTCACGCAGCACCGAAGGCCGCCGCGCCATGCGGGCCTACCGCGCCCAACGCAGCATCGCGCTCACGTGCGAGCAAAAGCTGCAAACCGTCGAACGCCTCATCGGCGAGCACGCCGGCGACCGCGTCATCGTGTTCACCAACGACAACCCCACCGTCTACGCCCTCTCGCGCCGCCTGCTGCTGCCCGTCATCACGCACCAAACGCCCACCCGCGAGCGCAGCGAAGTGCTGTCCCGGTTCAACGACGGCACGTACCCCGTGATCCTCACCTCTAAAGTACTCAACGAAGGCGTCGACGTGCCCGAGGCCAACGTGGCCATCATCCTCAGTGGCTCCGGCAGCGTCCGCGAGCACGTGCAGCGCCTGGGCCGCATCTTGCGCAAGAGCGCCAACAAACGCGCGCTGTTGTACGAGGTCGTGACCGAAAACACGGTCGAAGAGAAGGTCAGCGACCGACGCCGGGAGCACGATGCTTACCGCTGACCTCATCCGCGCAAGTGTCCGCAAACGCGAGCTTTTCCCGCGGTATATCGACGCCACCGACGCCTCGCTTATCGCCCGCGCCGACGCCCTCGTCAGCCTGTTCCGCTCCCACGACAGCCTCTCACGTGGCGCACTCGACGAGGCGCTCGACGACACCGTCGGCGACGAGACCCACTTCGCGATCACCCGCGGACTGTGCAAGCTGCTGCACGACCGCTCCGACTGGAACACCGTCGCCCCGCTCGACCCCGTCGACCTGCGCCGCCGCATCTTTGAGACCGCCGCCGCGTGCCACCCCGTCGGCACCGTCCGCTCGCCGCTCCACGCGCACAGCCGCGACGATGTCCTCGAGCGCGTCGCCGCCGAGCTCGGCGTCACCGCCGCCGACGTAGAAGAAGGCCTTTACGCCGACCTGCGCGCCGAGCAGCGGCTGACCACCTTCAAGCCCATCGACGGGCAGGCGTTGTTACACCGCTATAACTTGGCGCTCGCGCAGGGCCTGATCATGCGGGCGTGGCAGATGCGCATCACGGTGCAAGTCGACCGCCCCAGCCGCCTGCGCGCCCTGTTCCGCTCGCTCAAGTTCCACCAGCTCATGCACCGCACCACGCGGGTGGCCGGCGGCTACGAGATCACCATCGACGGCCCGCTCAGCCTGTTCGCGAACTCCCAGCGCTACGGCTTCCAGATGGCGCTGTTCCTCCCCGCGCTGCTGCTCACGGACCGCTGGACGCTCGAGGCCGACGTCGACTGGCCGCACGCCAAGGGCAAGCTTCAGTTCAAGCTCTCGGCCGACGCCGGACTTGTCAGCCACCTGCGGCCCAAAGGCACCTGGATCACCGACGAAGAGAAGGCGCTCACGCGGCGGATCGACGCCCACAAGTCCACCTGGAAGGTCAGCCGGCGGGCCACAGTCGTCGACCTCGGCGGACGCGACGTGCTCGTCCCCGACTTCACGGTGCGCTGCGCGGAGACCAAGCGCGAGGCCCTCGTCGAGGTCATCGGCTTTTGGCGCCGCGACTACCTTGAGCGGCGGCTGACGGCGTTGCAAAAACACGGCCCATCCAACTTGGTGCTGTGCGTTTCCCGCAAGATGGCGGCCGAGAAGAAGGTGGCGTTAGACAAGCTGCCTGGACATGTCGTAGACTTCGCGAAGGTGATTCCGATCACCAAGTTTCTGCAGGCGGTAGAGCAGGTCGCGAAGTAGTTCGCACCTCCTACTCTGTGGGGGTGAGGCGTGCCCGGGAGAAAGATCTCTTGCGGAATCACGGTCCAAAAGGTTAAAAGCACCCGCTGTTGGAACTACCGACCCTGGCGACGGCTCTTTGCGCCGCGCCAAACTCCCCAACTCGAAAGAGAGAACGTTCGATGAAATCCATCAAATTCCTGTGGTCAGCGCTTTTCGTGAGCGCCCTCGTACTCGCCGGTTGCAAGAGTGGCGCGGACGCCATGAATGAAGTCGCCGAAGGCGCCGAGGCTGCTGCCGCGGCCGCCGCTGAGGCCGCCGGTTCGGGCGCCGCTGCTGTCGGTGACCTCGCCGCCGCAGGTGCTGAGGCCGCCGGCTCCGGTGCCAACGCTGTCGCCGAAGGCGCCGCGAACGCCGCCGAAGGCGCTGTCGCAGCCGCCGAGGGCGCCGTCGAGGCCGTCGCCGGTAGCGATTTCACCGCCACCGCTGAAGCCCTCCACGGAACGTGGAACGCCGACTTCCAGGCGCTCCTCGCCGGCCAAGAGATGAGCGACGAAGAGCGCGCGCTCGCCAACGCCATGCTCGGCTCCGCCACCATGGCGCTCACGTTCGCCGCCGACGGCAACATGAACATGGCCGGTTCCATGATGGGACAAGAGCAGAACGAGTCCGGCACCTACACCATCGTTTCCACCGAAGGAAACACGATGGTCGTCGCGGGCACCACGCCCGGCGAAGAGGGCGAAGAGCCCAAGACCGAGACCCTCACCGTCACGTTCGCGTCCGCGACGTCGATGACGATGTCCGACGACTCCGGTGAGTCCATCCCGTTCAACCGCGCGCAGTAATTCGCACGGTTCTACGAACGACGACGCCCGGTCCGCCGGGCGTTCGTCGTTTTTGGCGATGCTATCCCACGCCAACCCGCTCGGCGTCCTGATCGACGCGAACTGGACCGCACTGTTCGCTCGCATCCCGATCGCGGCCGGCTGATCAGCTCTCCAGCGCCCCTCTAACGCCGTGGCGCCGTCGCGGAGCTTCCGGGTGCCGACGTGTCGCCGAAACGGCGCTCACGCTGTGCGTACGCCGCCAGCGCCTCATCGAACGCCGCGGCGTCAAAGTCCGGCCACAGGCGCTGGTCGATGTGCAGCTCCGAGTACGCCAACTGCCACAGCAGGAAGTTGGACACCCGCAGCTCGCCCGACGTGCGGATGATCAAGTCCGGATCCGGAATGTCCGACGTCCACAGCTGCCCCTGCACGGCCTGCTCGTCGATCTGGTCGACCCGCAGCGTCCCAGCGGCCACCTGGGCGGCCAGCTTCTGCGTGGCGTTCACGATCTCTTCGCGACCGCCGTAGCTGAGCGCCACCACGAGCTGCATCGAGGTGTTGGACCGCGTCACACGCTCCAACGCGTCGACCGCCTTGCGCGCCGCCAACGGGATGCGGTCTCGCTGACCGATCACGCGGAAGCGGATGCCCTTGTCGAGCAGCAGCTTGCGCTCGTTCTGGCAGAACTCCACCAGCAACGTCATCAGCTGCGCGACTTCGGCCATCGGCCGCTTCCAGTTCTGCGAGCTAAACGCGTACAGCGTCAGGTACTCGACGCCGGTTTCGCGCGCGCGCGTGACTACCGTGCGGACCGCAGTCGCGCCGGCCCGATGCCCGTCAGTACGAGGAAGGCCACGTTGGGTTGCCCAACGACCGTTCCCGTCCATGATGATGGCGACGTGACGAGGTGGATTTTGAGAATCGATCTTCACCGAACCGCCATATCACGTCGGTTCCAAAAAGGAAGGACGCCATCCCTACCAGGTGGGATGGCGCATCAGTGTGGGGCTTCGTGTGAGGCTCCTAGGGGGGGTCCGGGATGGGGGTAGGAGGGACCGTCTCGTCGAAACGTGGGTCGGGAATCGTCCTGGCTCATCCCGTGTCTCTGACTCAACAAAAACTACTTTAGGGGGGATTCTCCACCCATGCATTGACCGCCTGCGCCAATTCGTTGACTTGACGCGCCATGATACCTTTTGAGGGGGTATCGCAGGGGTATTTGCCCGAGTTTACGCGCGTTAACCCTCTGAAACTAATGCAGTTTCCGTGCGTTCCACCACCGCTCCACCACCTCGATATTCTGGGATCTCCGCGCCCGAGGCAGCGACTTCAGGAACCGCTGGCCGTAGCCCTTGCGGATAATCCGACCGTCCAAGATCACGATGATTCCGTAGTCGTCGCGGTGACGAATCAAGCGCCCAAACCCCTGCTTGAGTGCAATCGCCGCCGCCGGAACTTGGAAATCACGGAAGCCCTGACCGCCCTTCGCTTCCAAATGCTGAATCCGCGCTTTGAGCACCGGATCGCCGGGGCTCGCGAACGGGAGCTTGTCGATCACCACCAACGACAGCGCCTCGCCCTGCACGTCTACGCCCTCCCAAAAGCTGGAGGTCGCAAACAGCACCGAGCGCGGGTCTTCCCGGAACGCCTCCAGCAGCGCGTTGCGACTGCGCTCGCCCTGCACCAGCAGCGGCTGCGTCAGCTGCGGACCCAGAATCCGCAGCGCCTCGTTCATGTTCCGGTAGCTCGTAAACAGCAGGAACGCGCGGCCATCGCACAGCTCCACCAGCCGCTTCATCGTCGGCACCACCTTCTCGATGAACGCCCGGTCCGACGGGTCCGGCAGGTCCTCCGGCACAAAGAGCACCGCCTGCTGCATGTAGTCGAACACCGGCTCGAGCAGCATCGTCGCCGTCGACTTCGGCAGGCCCATCCGCTCCTTGAAGAACCGAAAGTCGCCGTCCGTGGTGAGCGTCGCCGAGGTAAACACCTGCGACTTGCACGCGCTGAACAGCACCTCGCGGAACACCGGGCCCAGGTCGATAGGGTATGCGTTCAAGAACACGCCGCGGCCGCGCTTCTCGGTCACAAACACCAGGTCGGCCGCCTCGCGGTCCACCAAGATCGCCAGCTCCTCCATCACCCCGTCGATGCGATCGACCAGCTTGCGCCCCACCTCACCCGCTTTGCTGATCGAGATCCCGTGCTGCACCTCGCTCAGCCGCGTCTCCAGCTCGCGCTGCGCCTCCACAATCTGCGTGCCCATGAACCCGTCGAACACCTCCGACGACTCCACGCGGCTCTCCTTGATGCCGATACCGCGCGACACCAGCCCGAAGAACGCCTTCGAGCGGTCCGACGCACCGCGCACCGACTCCTGCAGCTCTTTGGACAACAGGCCCTCGCGGCCCAGAAAGCGCGTCACGTCGCCCAGCAGGTCGTTCACCCGGTAGTTCGACACCTGCATGCCAAAGTAGCCCGACGCCGTCTCCTCCAGGTTGTGCGCCTCGTCGAACACCACCGCCTGATAGGCCGGCAACAGCTCCGCGTCGGTCTGCGACCGCAGCGCCAGGTCCGCAAAGTACAGGTGGTGATTCACCACGATCAGGTCCGCGTCATGCGCCGCGCGCCGCGCCTTCGTCACGTGGCACTCCTCAAAGAGCACGCACTCGCGGCCCATGCAGCCCTCCGAGCCCATGCTCAGCTCGCCCCACGAGGGCCACTCATCCGGGAGGTCATCAATCTCGGCGCGGTCGCCGGTCGACGTCTTGTCCGCCCACTTCACCACCGCCGGCCAGTAGTGCACATCCTCCGCCCGCCTGAACTTGGGCTCCGCCGCGAAACTCTCGTATTTCCAGAGGCATAGGTAGTTGGTGCGCCCCTTCAAAACCACCGCCGTGAACGACCGCGGGAGCACCTTCTCGAGCAACGGGATGTCCTTGCTCAGGATCTGCTCCTGCAAGTTCTTGGTCGCCGTCGACACCACCGTGCGTTTGCCCGACATCAGCGCCGGAACCAGGTACGCCAGCGTCTTGCCCGTACCCGTCGCCGCCTCGATCACCGTCCGCTCGCCGTCCTCGAACGCCTTCGCCACGCCCCGCGCCATCTCCAGCTGCTGTGGACGCGGCTCATACTCGCCCAACGTCCGACTCAACGGGCCGCCTTCCTCGAAAATCTTCTCTGTCTTGTCCGCTAGACTGGTCGCCATTCCCGACACCTACTCCACACGATCGAATTTCTCGACAGGCCTCTTGGCCCGAGACCGTGTTCGGTCAAATCGCGGGGTGTGCGTCAGAAAACTCGAAACGCACCCCACCAGGCGCCCCTCACACGCTCCAGTCGTTCGCTACTCGACGACGCACTCGCCGCCGCGACAAACCACCGGCGGGGTCACCAACGCACACGCGGCCATGCTGTCGCAGATATTCTCCGCCAGGTACGGCTCACACGCCGGCGCGTGGAACCGCTTCCAGCGGTCGATCTCCTCGGCTGTCGCGTTGTTGATCGCCACCCACGGCCCGCTGCAGTCCATGCCGCAGCAGCGCGCCTCCAAGCTCGTGCTGGCCGGCCGATACGCAATGCACTCACTGTTCGACGTGCAGCGCTGCGCCTCGGGGTCCACGCGCGGCCACTCCTCCGGCAGCGTCGCCTCGCACAGCCCCTCGATGCAGGCCGCCGCCGGCGCCGCCTGCACCAGACCACACCGCGGCGTGCGCGTGCTGCACGGCCCCGCGTCCCGCAGATGCGCCACGCAGTCGAACGGGTTCGCCCGCTGCCACGCGCGCAGCAGGTCCCACGTACGCGCGTTCACCGCCACATAGTCCAAATCGCACCGATATTCGTAACAGCACTCCACGCGGGCGTTCCAATCGCCCGGCTGGAACACGCGACAATCCTCATGAGATTCGCACACCTGCGCGTCGAGCTGCACCGCCGGAGGGGGCGCGCCTACGAGGGATTCTTCGTCGATCACCGCCGCCGCGCCGCTGCCGTTAGCCGCGGGTGGTGTGACACCATCACGCGCGGGCGGGGTGACGCCGTCGGGGGCCTGAGCGCCATTCGCCGAGCCCGCGCTGAGCGGCTGCTCACCAACCGACCGAGCGGGAACATTCGCCGGCTCTCGCTCGGACTCCGGACCGGTGCGGCAGCCAAACAAGAGACCGCTCAAAACTACGAGTACCAGACCGATGCGCATGCACGGCGGATACACCAGTGAGAGGAGCGAGACCACCGACTTCACCCGACGGGCTACGATTCCTCAAGGTGGCTTCCCGCCACCACCATGCGATGCCGCGCGCCTTCTGTCGCGGGGAACACCGAGCGGGCCTGCTCCACCATGCCGTCGATCGTCTCGTCGTCGTGGGCGGGCTCGTGGTGCGTCAACAGCAGTCGCCCCACGCCGGCCTCTTTGGCGAGCTCCGCGGCGTGCATGTTGGTCGAGTGTCCCCAGCCCACGTGCCGCACGTATTGCTCGGGGTGATACTGGGCGTCGCAGATCAACACGTCCGCGCCGCGGCAGAACTCCACCAGCTTGGGCCGGTCCGCGCGCGGAATCTCGATATCGCCCGTGAACACGATGCGCTGGCCGCCGACGGTGAAGGCGAAGGCCGAGCAGCCGCCCGGGTGCCACACTTCGATCCACTCGACGGTGACGCCGTGGAACTCGGTGCGGCCGGTGAGCGGCAAGTCGACCGGCAGCACATTCGCCCGGATGGACTGGCGTAGCTTGATCGGGAACAGCGGCGGCTGGTTCAGCGTGCACAGCGTATCGTACACCGACGCGTTGCCGCGCGGGACGCCCCGCACATGCAAGTCCCAGCCGGGCGAGAACAGCGGCGTGAAGAACGGGAACCCCACCACATGGTCCCAGTGCAAGTGCGTGAACAGCAGCAGCGTCTCTTTCCGCGACTCACCGCACTCGCGCGCCAGCTCGACGAGGCCACTGCCCGCGTCGATTAGAATACGCGCGTTCGGGAGGTCGAGCTCATGACACGTCGTCTGACCGCCATACGCTCTCAGCTCCGGTGTAGACGTGGGAACGCTCCCCCGGCTGCCCCAGATCGTATACTTCCAGGGCGTTGTGCCTTCCTGCTTTGACATGCAAACGAGCAGCGGGACTAAATCGGACTCGGATTGTAGCAACCGGATCCGCTCGCGCCAACCGGCGCGGGATACGACTGCGACAGCAGCATACCCGGTGCAACCCGCTGGCGCTCGTTTTTGCTCCGTTCGCTAAGCTACGGCTTCCGTTTTTTGCCCAGCGGCGGCGCAGGCGGGTTCTCGCGCAGCGCTTCGGCCTCCGACAGCGGCGGATACAGCTGAGCCAGCGGGGCGGCGAACACCGGGTGGCCCCACACCGACGGCGACAGGCCCGCGATCCACAGCGCCTCGTCGAACGCCATCACCTCGTCCATCCACAGCCCCTGGTCCTTGAGCGTGTGCAAGAACATCTCGGCCGTCGGGTCCCCGGTCTCGGCCGCGAAGATTCCCACCAGCGTGGGCACGTCCTCGGGCACATCCTCCGGAGAGGACGCCAGCGACTTGACCAGCGTGGACGCGCGCGGCGCAGCGTGCGGGTGCAGCGCCGCGATCGCCGCCAGCGTGCCCGCGATGGTCACCCGCTTGTCGATATCCATCGTGATGTTCGACAGCAGACCACCGAGCCCCTCGATCGCCGACTCGCCAATGCGGGCCAGGGCCGCGCTTGCGGCGCCCTCGGTGGGCTCGAAGCGGCCCGCGCCCAAAATGCGCAGCAGCAGCGGCACCGCCTCATTGGCACCGAATTCTCCAGTCAAAATGCACAGATGGCGCAGCATGGGCTGCTCCCATTCGTTCGCCTCGACCAGCGCGGCCATCGCGTCGACCAACACCGGCACGGCGCTCGGACCACCGCTGCGAATCGACTCCATCAGCTCCAGCGGCGGGGTCTCGCCCCACGTCTCCAGCTCGTCGAGCTGACGGCGCACCGCCTGCGCGACCTGCACCGGCCAGTCCGACTCGTCCGGCTCCGCGTCGCCGCCGAGCAACATGCGAACGGGCTCGGGGACCTCGCCACCGCACCGGGCGACCAGCCAAGCCAACATGTCGGCCGACCGGCTCGGGTCGTCGCTCTCCACGCCGCTGCGTTCGTCGAACCGGAAGCGGAACGAGCCGCCTTCGCACTGCAGCTGCGCCCACTCGTTGAGCCGCATCAAATCGTGCATGTGCGCCGTGCGCTGCAGCTCCACCGTGTGTTCGTCGAGCCAGAACATCGGCGACACGCCGGACACCTGCGCGCCCCACGACGTCGGAATCGGCGCCCACAGCTCTACGTCGTCGCCAACGAACGTGGCCACGTCGTCCCACAGCACATCAAAGCCCGGGTCGCCGTCGCGGAACAGTCGGAGCGCCTCCGTGTTCACCATGAACAGCTGGCCCGTGCGATCGAGCATGACCGCGCCGATCGGCTCGAGCAGCTCCGCCAGAAGAATGACGAGCGACTCGTAGAGCTTCGCCTCTTCTTCCTGCGTCACGTCGACGCCAGCCATGGGGAAGGCGTGCTCCGGCACATTGTCGCTCAGGCCGTTGAAGCCGCGCGCGTGCCACATGAGCCGGCGGTAGATCGCCGCCACCAGCGACACCAGCGTGCCCACGTTGAACCACTGCCCCGGCGACAGCACCGACAACACAAACAGGATCTGCGCGCGCAGGTCGAACAGGAACGACGCCCAGTCCTCCGCGTCGAGCTCCTCGTCGTGCTGCTCCGGCCGCTCCTCGTCCAGAATCCAGTCCGCCAACGCCACGCAGTCGCCGCCGAACGGTTCCACGAGCACGCGCGTAAAGTCGTCGTCGAGCGAGCCGAGCCACGAGCGCAGGCACTCTTGGGCGAAACGGTCGGGCGTGGCCACGTCCAGATGCAGCGACACGAGCTCGCCCACGCCGGTGAGCGGGTCGAGCACGCGGAACACCGTGAGCACGCGGTCGAGCAGGTCGCGCGGGTCCGGGCCGTGCGATTGCGCGCGCAGCACCCGCTGACGCGCCGCCACCAACGCGTTGCCGCCCGCGCCGTGCGGGAACAGGTCGCGGAACGCCGGGTAGTAGTCGTCGCGCAGCGTCTCGAACAGCTGCCGGCAGCGCTCCGAAAGCGCCGTGTCGATGATCGGCCGCAGCGACTCCCGAAGGTCCGGCGGGATCACCAACAGCGCGTCGCCGTCCACGTCGATCTCATGGGCGATGCCCAGCCGCGTGAGCACCGCCTCGGAGGTCGCCGTCGGATCGCCGGCCAGCTCAGCGAACCGCCGCGCCTTGGCCGCCGCCTTCTCCGCCGGAACCGGCTCATCCACCTCGGCCAACCAATGCGCCAACCGCTTGGACGCCATCGGCAGCGAGTCAAACACGCCGTCGAGGCGCTCCACGTCGAGCAGCACCGAGGCGATCTCGATCGCCGCGGCGAACACGTCGTCACCCTCGTCTTCGAGCACCACGCCGTGCAGCTGCGCCAGGCTGTGCAGCTCCTCGGGCTCCCACGTCCCCAGCAGCGCTGCGACCGGCGTGGTGTGCGCTGAGAAGTCGTCGAGCAGCGCCACGCGGACCTCGAGAGGGACCCAGATGCGGTCGCCGAGACCGTCCAGATCGCCCACGAACATCAGGCCGAGCTTCTCGGCCGCAGGAACACGACGCTCGCTGCCGCTGAGCAGCTCAAGCACATCGGGCTCGAACGACAGCAGGTGCGAGACCGCGTCGCGATCCTCCTGGCTCAGCGTCGCCGCCCGGGCGCGGATGCGCTCGCCGTCGGTCAACGCGCCAACATCATCGCCCACGAGGGCCAAAAGAGCCGTACGCGCCGGCTCCGCAAGCATCGCCAGGAGATCGGCGATTCGTATCGAAACCGGGTCCATCATGGCGCGGCACCTAAGCACGGAGCGCCGAAATCGCCAAGCTCAGAATGGGCCATCCGGACCGACAAACGCCCCTACAGACGGCCCCAACGACGCCGCAAAGTCCACTCGCTGGCGAGCAACCCCAGGAACACCGCCAGCACCCACGGCACGTTCCAAAGATCGAGCACCTGGCGGCGATTCACTTCTTCGACCCGCGCCTCGCGGAACGTCAGCCCGCGAACCCGATCCGCGCGCGCAAAATGCCGCCCCTCGCTCGCCGTCGACAGCGCCTCCAGCAGCGCCGGACGCGGCTCCACATCTCGTAACTCGCGGCTGCGGCGCACGCGCAAGAACACCTCGGAGTCCTCCAGCACCTGCCCGTCGTCCTGCACCACCGTCGCCCGCACCACGTACGCGCCCGGCTCCGGGTGCACCAACTCCAGCCGCGCGCTGCCGCGATCGTTGGTGCGGAACACGTCCTGCGACACCACCTCGGGCTCCGCCGCCGCCAGGTCGTCCAGCGCGCGGCGGGACACCGTCAGCGTGAGCTCCGTGTTGGCCGCCGGCGCATACTCCGGCGTGAACACCCGCACCGTCCCGGACACCGTGGCGCCCGGCTCGACCACCTCGTTCGGCAGCTCCACGTCCACCAGGTTCAGCTCCGGGTCGCGGATCAACCAACGCACCGCGCTGTTCCAGAACGACGTGTACGGCGCGCTCACGCCACCGCGGTTCACATGCTCAAAGTTCCAGCGCCACGAGCTGTCGTACGTGACCGCCATCGTCCGGCCCTCGCCCACCTCGGAGACCGCCACCGTAGGCATCGGCGCATCACCGGCCATCAGCGTCGGGTGCGTGGCCAGCACCACCGCGTTGTCGCGCGCCTGCAGCACACGGTTGGTGCCGCGCATCGGCGGCAGCGTCTCCCACAGCGCACGGTTGTCCGCCGCATCGAACGCGAGCCGCGTGATCGGATGCCGCTGCCCCGCCTCGGTGAGCTGCGGGCGGAACGACGCCGTATCGATCAGCGTGCTCTCGTCGCGCCCAGCGGGCAGCTCCACCGGCAGAATATCGCCCACATCCGTGAGCGCGTAGTCGCCGGACTGGAACGATAAGTCACCGCCGATCATCACGAATCCACCGCCGCCTTCCACGTACTCGCGAATCCGCGGCAGATACTGCCGCATGTCGTACGGCCCGTAGTTAAAGTTCTGGAATACAACCAAATCGAAGCTACCCAGCTCCTCGTTGAACAGCTCGCGCGTGGGGAACGGGATCAGGCTCAGCTCCCGCTCCGTACCCCGGTGGATGTCGTCCTGCGTCCGCAAGATGAAGAAACAAATCAGCTCCACGTTCGGGTTGTTCTGCAGCAGCTGCCGCATAAACCGCACGTCCCAGCTCGGCCGACCGACCACCTGAAGCACGCGAATCTTGTCGCGAATCACGTTCAGGACGAACAGCTCACGGTTGTTGTCCTCCAGCGCTTCGCCCGCCAGCACCGGCGTCTCCACGGCGTAAATCTCTTTGCCGATCAGCTCCGGCACAAACTCGAACTCCACCGCGTAGCGCGTACGCCCCGGCTCGAGCATCAGCTGCCGCGACTGCAGCACCTCGCCCTCGCGCCGCAGCGTCACCGTGATCGAGCTCTCGGTCACGCCGAGCACCTCCAGCTCCGCCGTCACAGCCACGGCATTGCGCACAAAGGCGAAATCGTCGCGCACCACGCGGGTCACCGACACGTCGCGAATCTCGCCCGCCTGCGCCGTCGCCACCGTATGCACCGGCACGCCGAGCCCCGATACGAACTCCAGCGTCTCGGCGTCCAAGGGCTCGCCGCGCATCACGCGACTGCCGAGCTCGCCGTTGTCGATGCCGTCCGAAATCACCACAAAGCCGCCCAGATCGCGCGCGCCGTGCTGCGCCACCACGCTGCGCATGGCCTCCAGAATGTGCGTCGAGTCGCCACGCGGCCCCGCACGCCCATCCGCGCCGGCTTGCCCCGCCTGCTCCAGCGTCTCCAGGTCGCTCGGCTCCAGCAGGTCGGACACCGCGTACACATCGAACACATGCTGCTCGTGCGGGGTGTTCAGCAGCGGCCCGAGGGCGTCGAGGGCCTCCAGCGCGCGCGCGTGGCGCGTGTCGCCAGTTCCGGTCTCGAGCGATTCGCTCTCCGACATGTCCACGAGCACCGCCACGTGGTTCTTCACCAGCGACACGTGCTTGAGTTCCAGCGCGGGCTCCAAGACCAGCAACACAGCCAGTGTAAGCGCGGCCGCCCGCAGCCCCGTCAGCGTAACGCGGCGCAGGCGCGTCATCTCGCGGACGTCGAACCACGTGAGCGCCACCACCACGATACCGAGCAGCACCAACGCGGCGATCTGCCACTTGGCCCAATCTGCCAAGAACAGCACCGACCCGCGGTTGAACTCGCCCAGCCAGCTGCTCGGCAGACTCGCTGCCAGAAAGGTGCTCATGAACGCGCTCAATCGACCGTCCAGCGCCGCCGGCGCAGCAGGTAGTCCACGTGCACTTGGTCGGCTTTGTAATCCAGGCACAGCGCGTACATGGCCAGGTTCACGCCAAAGCGCACCGTCATGTCGCGCTGGCGATCGCCGCCGCCGGCGACCTCGTACTCCCAGTTGCCAAAGTTGTCGCGGGCCCACGCGCCGAGCACGTCGTTGGGGGAGTAAATCACCGCCAAACGCTCGTCGCGCGACACGCCGTATAGATGGTTCGAGGCCTGCACGCGCCCCGGCGGGGGTTCCACCAGGTAGAACGTGCGCCACAGCACGTGGTCATCGCCGATCGGCTCGACCGGCGACTCCGGCAGCAGTGCGTCGAGCTCGCGTCGGACAGAGGTGTCAAAACCGCCGTCTTCGCGGCCCTCGGACCCATCGATAAACAGCAACCCGCCGGCCGAAAGCCACGTGCGCAGGGCGTCGCGCTGGGTGTCGGTGAACGGGTCAAACGCCCGGTCTCCGCACAGAATCGCCAGCGGTGTCTCCACCAGTTGGTCGAGCTCCATGTCGACCACGCCGCCATCGTCGGCCACCTCGATGCTGGTGGTCATCGCGACCTCAAGCAAGCAGCGGCGCGTGGCGGTGGGCCGCGGGTTCCAGGTCGGGCTGTCGTAGCGAATCACCGGCAGGTTGAACAACGCGTCCTCGCCAAACGCGTAGGTGGCGCGCGGGCGTGCGAACGCGAACGCGGCGCTGAGGGCGAGAAGTTGTCGGCGGGTGATGCTCAAGCGTAGTGGGTGGTGTTCAGGTTTCAGGTGATTCGAGCGCCGCCCAGCGGCGAGGCCACGCCTCGCCCTGATTGGTCCTTCGACAGGATGATTGCGTCTGCCGTTACTTCGCGAACAGCGCTTTCATGGCGGCGAAACGGTCCACGTTCTTCGCTTCTTGCTCCAGTTCATACTCGGTCGGTCCGTCGTTCACCCGCTCCACCCAGAGGCCCTCCGGCAGGTCCTCAAGGAACGGCGAGCGGCCGCGACGAATGCGGTCTTGGCGGTACACGGTGATGCGCGACCACGTCATCACCAGGCGCTCCTTCGCCCGCGTGATGCCCACATAAGCCAGCCGCCGCTCCTCGGCCAGCCCACCCGACTCCGCCACCGACTTCTTGTGCGGCATCAGGTCGTCGCTCATGCCGCACAAATACACGTGCGGGAACTCCAGGCCTTTGGATGAGTGGATGGTGGTCAAGGTCACGTGGTTGCGGACGTCGTCTTCGCTCTCGTTGGCGATCGCACTCGATTCCAACGCCACGAGCTGCACAAAATCTTCCAGCGCACCCCACGCGGTCTCGGCGTTCTTGCCGCGGCCGACCCGCTCGAACATGTCCTCAACGTTGCGCCAGCGGATCATGGCCACGTTCGGGTTGCGCTCGCTCGCCTTGATCGCGCGCTCCAGGCCCAGGTCGGTAACGAGCTCCTCCAGCACCTCGGTGAGCGCCTCCGGTTTGACTCCAGAACCCCCACCGGTGAGCGCCGCGCGCGCCTTGTCGAGCGAAGTGAACATCTCCCGCAGCGCCACCTTCGCCCGCTCGATCATATTCGCTTTCGCGGCCACGTCGCCCACGCCAAACGCCGCCTCGCGGACCACCTCGGCCAGCCGCACGTCGCGATCGCGCGCCTGCTGGTCCAGCGCCGTCAACGTCTTGATGCCCACGCCACGGGTCGGGAAGTTCACGATGCGGCGCAGCGCCAAGTCGTCGCGCGGGTTCAGCACCAGCTGAAAGTACGCCGCCACGTCTTTAATCTCCTTCTTGTCGAACACGCTCTGGCCGCCGAGCACCCGGTACGGAATCTCCAGCTTGCGGAGCGACTCCTCGATGGACGGGGTCTGCGTGTTGGAGCGGTACAGGATGGCAAACCGGTCGTACGAAATCTCCTTTGCGTGGGCCGTCGCGCGGATGTCGCGGGCGATCCAGTCGGCCTCCTCCCACTCATCGCCGAGCTCCTTGAGTTCCACCGGCTGGCCGGCGCCAAGGTCCGACCACAGCGTCTTGTCGTGCCGCACCTTGTTGAGTGAAATCAAGGCGTTAGCGAGCGCCAGGATCGTACTACTCGACCGGTAATTTTGCTCCAACGCCACCAAGGTCGCGCCGTTCTCAAAGGCCTCGCCAAACTTGAGAATGTTGTCGGCCACAGCGCCGCGAAAGCGGTAAATCGACTGGTCGTCGTCGCCCACCGCCATCAGGTTGAAGTGCGGCGGCGCCACGAGCTGCTGCAGGAACACCATCTGAATCGGGTTCGTGTCCTGATACTCGTCCACCAGCACGTAGCGATACCGGTGCCGGTACTTCTCGCGCACCTCGGGGAACTGCTCGAAAATCTGCGTCGGCAGCAACAACAGGTCGTCGAAGTCGACGGCGTTCAGGTTGCGCAGCGCCTGGTTGTAGAGGTCGTAAACCCGCTGCGCGCGCGGCATCTCAGGGTTGTAACGCGCCTCCGGAAGCTGCGCAGGCGGCAAGCGCGCGCTCTTGGCCTTCGACACGATCTGCAGCACCCGCGCCTCGCCGTTCTCGGCCAGGTTCAGCTCCTTGAGCACCTGCCGCATCACCCGCCGCCGATCGCCCTCGTCGAGAATGTGAAAGCGCTTGTCGAACCCCAGCGCGCCAATCTCCGACCGCAGAATCTGCGCCCCGAGCGCGTGGAACGTACCCAGCGTCACCTTGCGCGCCTTGTCCGGCGGAATCAGGTGCGCCACGCGCTCCCGCATCTCCGCCGCCGCCTTGTTGGTGAACGTCACGCCGAGAATACTCTCCGGCCGCACGCCCTCCAGCACCATGCGCGCAATGCGCATCGTGATCACCCGCGTCTTTCCGCTACCGGCGCCGGCGAGCACAAGAATCGGCCCCGTGTCATGCTCGACAGCGCGCCGTTGCTCCGGATTAAGGCCTGAGAGATCCATGCCGCGGGTCTACCACGAGCGCGACCCGCTGGGGAGACGCGATCACACACCCACGCGAGCACGCCAAACCCATCCGGAGCACGTCGATGGACTGAGCCCGTCCTGAGCCCGTCGAAGGACCAAACCCATCCGGAGCACGTCGATGGACTGAGCCCG
>CBDUJZ010000088.1:0-21300 GCA_965367675.1 uncultured Myxococcales bacterium
GTGGCCTTGTAGTCGACGGGCACGAGGGTGGCGCCGAGCCAGAACACACCGGTGGCGGCGGTGAGCCAGCGCGATTGGTTGGTCAGCAGGATGGCGACGCGGTCTCCCGGCCGCACGCCTTGGCGGTACAAAACGGCGGCCACGGCGCGCGCTTCTTTCTCGAGTCCGTCGTACGTGACCACCCGATTGGCGTGGTAGCGTTCGACCTCGATGAGGGCGGTGTTGGCGCGGTGCGAGAGCACGGCATCGCTCAGGGCTTGGCCCAGATTCTGGAGGTGCGCGGTGGGCAGCATGGGTTCCTAGATCCGCTCGTCGATGAGGGTGGCGAGCGCGCCAAAAGTGGTCACGCCTTGCAGCTCGTAGTCTGGGATTTCGATGTCGAACTCCATCTCCAATTCCGACAGCATCTCGAGCGCCTTCAGGCTGTCGATGCCGAGCGCTTGGAAGAAGTCGGTGTCGGCGCCGAAGCCGTCGTTAACGACGGAGAACTGCTTGGTCGCCAGTTCGATGAGCTTGTTAAGTGTGTCGTTCGGCATGGTTTTCTTTAGTAAGAACAGTAGGTTCTGCGTTTCGATGTTCAGACGCTCATGAGAACGTCTCACTGTTGGCGCCCGTCTGGTTCGGCCGCGTTCGTCTACGCGAGGTACGGTCTCACGTCCGTGGACGTATAGAAGTTCTTGAGAGCGTCTTTGACTACCGGGCGCTCGAACAGCCGCACAAAGTGCGCCTTCTCGGCCGCCAACTCCTCCACCGGGAGCGGCTTCATGAACGCCTTGCACGTGGTCCGCGCCTCGGCGTCATACTTGGTCATCTGCGCCGCCATCCGGCGCGCCGCCCGGGCGCCCTTGCCGCTGCTGACCATCTGCGAGGCCAGCCCCACTTCGACCGCCTTCTTGGCGTTGATCGAGCGGCCCGTGAGCAGCAGGTCGCGCACCAGCGCGTTGCCCACGTCGCGCCGCAAACGCGGGATGCCGCCAAAGCCCGGGATGATGCCGAGCCGCAGCTCCGGGAACGCGAAGCGCGCCGTCTTCTCGACCAGCCGAACATCGCACGTGAGCGCGAGCTCAAAGCCGCCGCCAAAACACACGCCGTGAATCACGCCGATCGTCGTCACCGGCAGCATGTCGATGCGGTCCATCACCGCGTGGATGCGGTCCAAGAAGTCGACCATATCCGGGCGCCAGGCTTCCACCTCGCGGTCCGCGATCTGCTCGTACAACTCCTTGAGCGCCGCGCCGGCCGAGAAGCCCGCCGGCTGCGCCGAGCGGATGATCAGCGCCGAAGCTGACGCGGGGTCGAAGGCGTCCAAGAACCCCTCCAGCGCCGCGAGCATGCCGCTCCCAATCTCGTTGCACGGCGGCTGGTCCAACACCAACTCCGCTACACCGTCGGTCTGCGTCCATGTGATCATGCTGCCTCCAGCCAAGAGCTCATGCTGCCTCCAGCCAAGAGCTCATGCTGCCTCCAGCGCGGCGGTCAGTGTGTGGCTCATCGGCGGCAGATGTGCCTCCCAACCGGTGCCCAGGTCGGGCAACGCAAAGTCGGGGTACACGCGCTGCACCTCTTCGGCGAACGTGCGGCCCATCTGGCCCATCAGCTCCAACTGCAGTGGCAGCGCCTTGCGGATGCCGGCGGCCACCGCGTCACCGTCGTCCCACAGCTTCTCGATCATGGCGAACGTGCCCGCTTCCAAGTCCGGGTCGTCGACCTCGAGGAACAGGTCCGGCTGGCCGCGGTCGATCATCAGGTTGCGGATGCGCTCGTCCATCGTGAGGCCGCCCGAGGGCACCAGGCCGGGCATCGACGTGACCATCGCGTGGTAGCGCGAGCTCACCATGGCGCGGCATCGGCGCAGCACGCTCACAAGCTGGTACATGTCGTAGGTGTCGCTCACGAACAGCGGCACCGGGCTGCTCAGCTTGGTGTTCAGGCGCTCGGCCGCGTCGCGGTCCAGCTGCTCCATGCCCACCAGAATCGGGAACACCTCACGCTCGGCGCGGAAGCGCTCGATGGCGCCGGCGATGCCGTCCAAGTAGGCGTTAAGCTTACGTTCTTTGTCGTCGTTCCACGTATGGAAATAGAACGCGCGGTAGTGCTCAAGGCCAAATCCGCCGCCCACTTTGCGGGCCACCGCTTTGGCCACGTCCGGCTTGACTGGCCACCAGTACGGGTTGATCGGGCACACCGCCAACACCGGCGTCTTGCCGTCCCAGCCGGCGTCGCGCAGCAGCTGCTCGCCCACCGCGGCCGGCGCAGGCTCGAACGTCCACGCCGTGTCGGCGCCCGCCGCCGTGCGAACGCCCAAGCGCTCCAGCACATGCGTGGACGGCTCGTTGCGGCAGATGACCAACGACTTGGCGCACTGCCGCTCCACAAACCGCTGCATGTTGCGGTCCATGCCGCCCGCCTCCGCGCCGTAGCCCACGCTCAGCTTGTGCTCCGCGTTGGCCATGCCGAGCGCGCCGGCCATGAAGGTGGTCAGGGCGTTGGAGAACTTGGACTTGAACATGGAGCCTTCGCAGGCCACCACGCCGTGGTGCTGCGGGCATTCGCGGTACAAGAAGCCCGGGAACGCCGCCGGCAGGTGCATCTGGCGACAGCCGCGGAAGTAGCCCGCCGACAGCTCCAGGTTGTTGCTCACCACCGACATCTGCACTTGGTCGTGGCCGAGCACGTGGCGCAGCTGCCGGATCATCTCTTCGACGCGCACGTCGGCGCCGGTGTTGCGCGTGCCCACGTAGCCGGCCAGCAGCAGGCGCAGGGGCTCGCCGGCCTGCCAGGTCGCCGTGTCGTCGCCCATGGCGTAGCGCGTGGCGGTGGCCTCGATCACGCCGGACATGGCGAGCAGCAGCGCGCGCTCGGGGTCAGCGACCTCTTTGATGCGGTCCCAGATGCTCATTTGCCCGCCACCGATTTGTTTGCTTTGGACGACCCGACGGCCGCGTCCTTGGGGAACGGCAGGTACGGGTACTCAAACTTGTGCTCGGTCGCGAAGCCGTACAGCGGCGAGGCGTACTCGGAGAACGGCGCCGGTGCGAAACCCATCTCTTCGACCACGCGTGTGTTATCGAACACGGTGTCGAACACCAGGTAGGGCATGAACACCTTGAGCAGCGACGCGGGCAGGGCCACGCCGAGCTTCTTGGGGCTGTTCGACAGCGCGTTCACGGCCTTGGTGAAGGGGCCCTCAAGGCGCGGCATGAACTTGGGCGCCTTGTGTCCCGCGGCGACCATCGCGTCGAGGATCTCGCGGTAGCGCAGTGAGCCCACGCCGGCCGACAAGTTGTAGCTCTCGTGCTTCTTGTCCGGCGACTGGTGGATCTTCACGATGGCGGCCGAGACGTAATCGGCCGGCACGATGTCCATGCGCCAATCGGCCGACAGCGGCAGGAACGGCATGTTCGCCAGCATGACAAACGCGCGGACCATGTCGAACTGCGACGTCGCGGCCATGCGGCTATCGCCGAGCACGGTGGACGGGCGGAACACGACGGTGTCCACGTCTGGCAGCAGCTCGTGGATCATGTGCTCGCAGAACTTCTTGGTGCGCGCGTACGGGTCGTAGTCGCTGCGGTCCCACTCGATGATGGACTCTTCGCGCACCGTCTCGTGGTGGCGGTGTCCGGCCACGGCCACGGTCGACACGTCGCTGAAGCGGCGCAGCCCGTGGTGGTCTTGGGCGGCGCGCGCGAGCTGAATCACCGACAGCGTACCGCGCAGGTTCACGTTGAAACACGCCTTGGCGCTCTTGCGGTTCAGCGACGCCGCGATGTGCAGCACCGACGTGATCTGCTCGGACACCTCGGTCCAACGGGCGTCGCTCAGGCCGAGCTTGGGCGCGATGAGGTCGCCGCAAACGAGCTCCACGCGCTCCATGACGAAGGGCAGGAACTCGTCGAAGTCCATGTGCAGCTGCCAGGCCTTCCACAGGCGGCGCACCGCGTGCTGCGCGTCGTCGGCGCGGACCAAAACAGCGATACGCTCGTCGTGCTCGCGCAGCAGTTGCGCGGCCACGTACGAGCCGATGTAACCCGTGGCACCGGTAAGAAAGATCATTCTGCTGCCTCTGTGGCGCTGTGAAGGTCGACGTGGTGGGGGGACTCCAGCGCGGGCGGGTCCTCTCGTTCGAAGAGCGGAAAGCTCCACTTGCGCATGCCGGGCATGTGCACGTTAAGCCAATACTCTCGCCAGTTTAGGCTCTTGGGATTCCAAACAAACTCGGGCTCGACCACGGCGTGCTCGGCCAGCCCGCGGCTCTCGAATGTTTGCCGTAAGTCGCGGGTAAACGGCCGGAAGGCGTCGACCATCATGCGCACCCGCTTGAGCGTACGCCGCTTGCGCTCCAGCTTGAACGCCGTCTTCTTGGCGCGGGCGACCACGTCTGCCGGCGTGCGTTTGGGCAGCGCGCGCAGCACCTCGGTGGCCTTCTCAAACGCGCGGTCCACGTTCTCGACCGACAGCAGGTGCCCGTCTTCGAACAGCGTCGTGTCCGCGCGCGACAGGATCGCCCGCTCGGTCACGTCCTTGCCGTTCTTGCGCAGCCACGCCCGCTGGCCGAGCCCGGTGAGCTCGTTGGCGCGGCCGATGGTGAGCACGTTCAGGTCCGACGTGCCGCACTGGTACACCGGGTGCGCTTCGCCACGCAGCACCGCCGTGGCGGCCACGGAGATGCCTTCGCAGACCATGTCCACCGGCACCACGTCGAAAGGGTTGTCCTTGCGGCCGGGCAGCGCCTTGAACCACGTGCCGATCAGGTACGCGAGCGGGCCGCAGGTGTTGAACCCCTCGTTCCACCCCTCAAACGGGAACGAGCGGGCGCTCTCGACCACCGCCGGCCGCACCACCGCTTTGCTCATGTGCGGGTATCGCGCAAACAACAAGCCTTCGGCGATCGCCTTGGTGTACGTGTACGTGTTGGGCCAGTTGCGCGCGATCGCGCGGTCGGTTCCCAGGTCCCGCCACTCCTTGCCGCGCTGGGCGTTGAATTGTCGTCGGACCTCTTGCTCGACGGCCTCGGGATCCGGGTCGTCGCCGGGCTTGGTCAGCTTCGCAATTGCGGTCTCGGTGAGCGCGGCCACGAACGCGTCTGAGCCATGGTACAAGCGCTTCTCAGCGATCACGGCCTCCAGCGAGGCGAGCTCCGCTTCGGGATCAAACGCCTCGCCGTTGGGCATCGCTTGGAGCGGTCCCTCGGGCCGTCGTCCAGCGGTACGACCGTTCACAAAACACGTGCTCACTTGCACCAGGCCCGCGCCACATTGTGAAGCAAACTCGGCCGCGTTCATGGACCCGTAAATGTTTGTCTTTACGGCGAAGCGCGTGTCCGGCGCGAAGTCGACCGTCGCCGCGCAGCTCACCACCAGATCGAGGCCTCGGAACGCCGCCGGATCCAGCCCTAGCGTGGGCTTGGTGATGTCGCCCTCGTGCACCTGAATCTTGCTGCGGAGGAAGGCGCCGAGCTGGTCGCCGTAGCGCTCGTGTAGGGGGCCAAAAGCAGGCGAGGTGTTCACGATTTTCTCGACGCGACCCAGGCTGTCGAGCTCCGCGTTGGGCCGCACGAGCAGGTGGATGCGGCCGATGTCGGGCACGCGCGTGAGCATCATCACGAGCCACACTTTGCCCACGAATCCGGACGCGCCGGTGAGCAACACTTCGCGGCCGCTCAGGGTCTCGACCACGCTAAAGGGGCTGGTGTTGGCGGCTTGCGCGCCGACCTCGCTCGCGGCGCTCATGCCACTGTTGCCGTTCGCGGCGCTCATGCTGCGTAGTCCAGCACGGGCCACCGCGATGCGGTCGCTGCCCGTCGCAACGTAAAGTCCGGGTTCACCGCGCAGGGCTGGCCGACGGCGGCGAGCAGCAGCAGGTCGGGGCCGTGGCAGCCGTAGGCAATCGAGCCACTCAGGTCGATGTTATGCTGTTCCGCATAAGCGCGAATCCAAGGGCCGGCCTCGTGACCGCCTACGACGGGCTCTTGCAGCCGCCCGGTGGTCTCGCCGTCGCGCAGCTCCAACCGGTTGCACACGACTTCGTCGACGCCGCGTAGCGACTCGGCGAGCGGCTGCATGATCAGGTCGATGGACTCGGAGATGAGCACCACACGATGCCCATCGCGCCGCGCCTTCTTGATCAACTCCAGCCCAGACTGCAGCAGGTTCGGCAGCACATGCTCGTCCACGTATTCTTCGGACAGCACATGCAGCCGGTCCTCGGACATGCCGCGGAGCGAAGCCCACGCCATCCGGTTGGCCAACGTCCGCTCGTTCTGCCGCAGCAGCGCGAATCCAGTGGCGGCCAGGGCCACGTGGCCGAGGCGAAACGCCCGCTCACGGGTCCCCTGCGCGTTGGCAGCGAACCAGGCGGTCATCGAGGTTGTCCCACGCTTGAGCAGGGTGCCTTCGACGCGAAAGAAAGCGGCTGTGTGTGTCGTCGTCATGGGGCGGGGTTATACTAGACTGACGTGTCAGTCTAGTTGAAAGTGCGACGTCACGCCTCGCGTGGTTCGTGGGGAGGGTGCGGCATGGCCTCGCCCTTGGTTTGCGCTTGGGCCGGGGTGTGGGGGCGGGTTGGGGCGCGTGGGTGGCTAAGAGGTGTGGCGTGTGAGGTGTTGCCCGCTTTGCTCGTCGACGGTATGCGCTTGCGCCGACCCTTACCCCCGCGCGTTATGTCCATCGCATCCATCCTCGCTACCGCTGCCCAATCGCTGGGCGCTGAACTCTCTGTCGACGCCATCGAGGATGCGCTCACGGCGCCTAAGAACCGCGATATGGGTGATGTGGCGTTCCCGTGCTTCTTGCTCGCGAAGCCGCTGCGTAAGGGCCCGCCGATGATCGCGGCGGCGATGCTTGAGGTGGTGACGCCGCTGGTGGAGGCCGACCCGGCGCTCGCGAGTGTCGAGGCGGTGGGGCCCTACCTGAACTTCCGGTACGACCTGGCGAGCCGCACGCGCTCGGTGCTGTCGGCGGCGGTGTCGGCTGACTACGGCACGCAGGCGCTGGGTGCGGGTCAGCGGATCGGTATCGACTTTTCGAGCCCGAACATCGCAAAGCCCTTTGGTGTCGGACACTTGCGGTCCACGGCCATCGGCGCGGCGATCGCGCGAATCTACGAAGCGCTCGGTTACGAGGTGGTGCGGATCAACCACCTGGGCGACTGGGGCACGCAGTTCGGCAAGCTGATGGTGGCGTTCGAGAAGTGGGGCGACCGGGCGGTGCTTGAGGCCGACCCGATCCAGCACCTGTACGACCTGTACGTGCGCTTTCACGTGGACGCGAAGACCGACGAGTCGCTCAACGATGAGGGGCGCGCTTGGTTCAAGAAGCTGGAGGACGGCGACGCGCAGGCGAAGGCGTACTGGACGGAGTTCCGCGACCTGTCGATGCGTGAGTTCGAGCGCATTTACGCGCGGCTGAACGTGAAGTTCGACCACTACTGGGGCGAGGCGTTTTACAACGAGATGCTCGAGGACGTGATCGCCGACGTGGAGGCCAAGGGCCTGGCCGAGGTGAGCGAAGGGGCGCTGGTGGTGCCCATGACGGACCCGGAGATGCCGCCGTGTTTGTTGCGCAAACAAGACGGCGCCACGCTGTACGCCACACGCGACCTCGCGGCGGCCCGCTACCGCATGGAAGAGCTCAAGCTCAACCGTTTGCTGTACGTGGTCGGCACCGCGCAGACGGTCCACTTCCGGCAGGTGTTCGAGGTCGTGGAGCGCATGGGCTGGCCGTTCGCGTCGGGCCTGGAACACATCCCGTTTGGCATGATCCTCGGCATGTCGACCCGCAAGGGCACGCTCGTCTTCCTGGAGCAAATCCTGGACGAGGGCAAAGCGCGGGTGCTCGACTACTTGGCGTCCAAAGAGGACTTCACGGACGAGGAGCGGGACACGATCGCCGAGCAGATCGCCATCGGCGCGGTCGTATTCTCGGACCTGAGCCGCAACCGCGTGGTCGACTACGACTTTAGCTGGGAGGCCATGCTCAAGGGCCTGCAGCCCGGCGAGCGCGGCCAGACCGGCGTGTACCTCCAGTACACCAACGCGCGTCTGAACTCGGTGCGCGACAAGTGCATCGCCCAGCTCGGCTCCGTGCCGACGCCCAGCGATGACAACTACGCGCTGCTGGTGGAGCCGGAGGCCCAAGCGCTCATCGCTCTGCTCGAGGCGTGGCCGGCGGCGGTGCAGAAGGCTGGCGAGGGCGCCGAACCCGCCGTGATCTCGCGCTACGCGCTGCGACTGGCGGAGGCGTTCAACGGCTTCTACTCCAGCGGGACGAAGATCCTGTCGGAGGACGCCGGCGAGACGGCGGTGCGGATGGCGTTGGTGGATGCCACGCGCAACGCGCTGTCGATGGCGCTGGGGCTGCTGGGCATCGCGACGCCGGAGCGGATCTAACTACGGGTTAGCTGTCTCCGTAACAGATCGCGTGGCTGTGGTACGTGCCGCCGGCCCAGGTGTATGGCTCTGAGATCTCCGTGGGCTCGTACAGATGGACTGCGACGCAGAACTGGCTCTTAGACACAAAGTACACGTACACATTGGGCGCGAACGTGGCGACGGTTTGCGGGTCACGGGGCAGCACAATGTTGCGGCCTAAACCTTCGCTCAGCGCGGCCTCTAGCTCCGGCGAGTTCATCCAGAACTCCCCGGGCCATAGGTCGGGGATCGCCGCGAAGCCGTCCTCTTCGGCCATGTTACGGCCGATCATAATTCGGAACGACGCGTCGTTCTCCATGACCAAGTCGTGCAGTGGGGGGGGGCCGACCGCTTCAATGTACTCAAGCACAAGCGCGATGATCTCGTCGCCGTGCTGAATCCGAACGGGGTCTTGAGCCGTTTGATACCCCTCTTCCATCGCGGGATACACGAGCAGCACGAAGGCAGCGGCTCCTGCGATGAGCACGAGGGCGAGCCCGGCGAACATGATCGCCCACTTGCGAACCCGTGGCTTTCGTTCTGCGAGGTGCGGGTTGCCGGTGGTCATCGTGGCCTGCTGTGGCGGGGCGGAATTGGCGGTTGGAATCGGACAGTACCGAAGTGGCGCTCGTGGCGCGAGCGTTCGGAAAGCGAAGAAGCGACGTTCGCGTGCGATACCGATGCGAGCGACGCAGGCCGCACCGCCGGAACCGAGCGCTCGGTCCTGGCCTCACCCCCAAGTTGTGGGTAGGCTCGCGGCATGAGTGCACCCGACCGTCCAACATCACCCGCGTCCGCAACATTGAGGCCGCCCGAGACTCCCGGAAAGACCTCCGTGGCACGGGTGAGTCGGGCTTGGTACGTCGCTTGTTTCGCTCACGAACTCGGCAACAAACCGCTGTCGCGCACCATCCTCGGCATGCCGCTGGCGCTGTTCCGACGGCAGGACGGGACGGCGGCCGCGCTGCTCGACCGCTGCGCGCACCGCAACGCGCCGCTCAGCGAGGGCCAGGTGGTGGGCGACGTGTTGCAGTGCCCGTATCACGGATGGGAATATGCACACACGGGCGCGTGCGTTCGGGTGCCTGGGCTCGTGGAAGCAGAACAAACATCACGGGGGCGCGGGGTGCCCTCGTACCCGGTCCGAGAGCAGGACGGTTTTGTTTGGGTGTGGACGGACGCCGAGCAAGCGCCGGACGTGGAACCGTTCGCGTTCCCGTTGCAGAACGCTGCCGGCTACACGGTGGTGCGGCGGCGCGTGGAGGCGGCCGGGACCATGCACGCGGTGATCGAAAACGCGCTCGACGTGCCGCACACGGCGTTCCTGCACAAGGGACTGTTTCGCGGTGTGTCGGAGCCCAACGAAATAGAAGTCGTGGTGCGCAGGTCCGCGGATCGCGTGGAGGCGGAGTACATTGGTGAGCCGAGACCGGATGGCCTGGTGGGCCGTCTGCTGTCACCCTCCGGCGGCCTCGTGACCCACTTTGACCGGTTCATTCTGCCGTCGATTCTGCAGGTCGAATATGCGATCGGCGAAGAGAACCACGTGTTGGTCACAGGCGCCTGTACGCCGGTCGATGACTTCCACACGGTCATGTACGCCGACGTCAAAGTGCGTTCGCGGATTCCGGGGTGGGTGGTCAAAACCGCAACACCGCTGGGGCTCAAGGTGTTTGATCAGGACGCCGAGATGCTGGCCAAACAAACGGACAACATTCGCCGGTTCGGCGGTGAGCAGTTTGAGTCCACGGAGATCGACGTGCTCGGTGGACACATTTGGCGCTTGTTACGGCAGGCGGAGCGCGGGACGGAGCCGGTGAAGCCACTGGAGAAACGGTTCACGCTGCGGGCGTAGGGCATCGGGAGCTGCGGCACGTGATGCGCGCCTACGCCCTTTGCCGCGTCTAATCGCGCATGAAGTACCAAACCATCGCGGCGATAACGATCGGGATGAATGCGGCGCCGACCGAGTAACCGATGACGAAGCCGAGCTGTTCTGGATCGCCTGCAGCGCCGATTCCTTGAACGAACGTGAGCAGCATGGCGGGGAGGGTGACCACTCCAACCGCAATTTTACCGGGGTTGATGTGCGCGTTGGGTCGCGCGGCCCGCAGTCCGAAGCCGACCACAAGGCCGACGATGAGCAGCCCGAAGTACATGTGGTTCACCCAGGTGTGGAGCGTGGAGAACACGTTTGGTTCTCTGCAGGGCAAGGTACCGTAGGCGTCTACGCCGGACAACGGCGCTGCACTGAAACTACGGGTTGCTTGCCTTCTTGGCTCTCGGTGTCGAGCCTGTGGGGGCTCCGCTGACGCGCGCTCGCGGGCTTGCTCACGCCATAGGAAACGAATGACGAATCGTCGGAACGCCAATCGCACCATTACTGCTCACACCGCTTGGTCGCTCGGCGCGGGTTTGATTCCGCTGCCGCTGGTGGATTTGGCCGCGGTGACGGCGATTCAGGTGGATATGCTGTACGAGCTTTCGAGCATCTACGGGCAGCAGGACGTGAGTCGGAGTCAGCTGCGGCGGTTTGTTTCGGCGGTGGCGGGCAGTACGTTGGCGCGGTTGGGAGCGAGCGCGATCAAGGCGATTCCGGGGATTGGGTCGCTGTTTGGCGGGCTGTCGATGTCGGTGCTATCGGCCGCGAGTACGTATGCGGTGGGGCAGGTGGCGCTGCAGCAGCTCGAGGCCAACGACGGGACCGGGTTTGCCGGCTTCGATGTGAACCGGGCCAAGGCGGCGTACGACTCGGAGTTCGAGCGCGGCAAAGAGGTGGCCAAGAACCTGCGGAAGAACGAGGGGCAGGCCAAGGACGTGTACGAGTCGCTGCGCAAGCTCGGTGAGCTGCGGGACGCGGGCGTGCTGACGGCTGAGGAGTTCGACGCGAAGAAGGCGGTGCTGCTCGACCAGATCGGGGCGTAGCGCACGATGAGGCAGCTGCATCCCGACCTATGGACCGTGGACGCGCCTCTGCGGTTCTTCGGGGTGGAGCTCGGCGCGCGGATGACGGTCGTGCGGCTGTCTGGCGGCGGGTTGCTGCTGCACTCGCCGGTCGCGTACGACGCGCAGCTGGCGGCGGAGGTTCGGGCGCTGGGGCCGGTGGTGGCGCTGGTGGCGCCGAACCGATTTCACCACTTGTTTGTAGGGGATTGGTCGGCGGCGTTTCCGGATGCCCGGTTGTTTGTTGCGCCGACCTTGGACGAGAAGCGGCCGGAGCTGCTGGTGCACGGCGTGCTGTCGGACGCGCCGGACGAGGCGTGGGCTGATGTGCTGGATCAGGTGTGGATTCGGGGTTTCCCGATGACGCACGAGGTGGTGTTTTTTCACCGGGCGAGCGGCACGCTTATTGTGACGGACTTGGCGTTCAACATTGGGCCTTCGAGCGCGCGGCTTACGCGGTGGGCGTTTCGCGCGACCGGGGCGTACGGGCGGCTCACGCCGACCTGGTTGGAGCGGTTGGGCATCCGCGACCGGTCCGCGTTTCGGGCGTCGATGGACCGGGTCATGGCGTGGCCGTTTGAGCGGGTGATCATGGCGCATGGTGAGGTGGTGTCGTCGGGTGGCCGGCAGGCGCTGTATCGTGGGTATTCTTGGCTTTGGCCGGTATCGCTGACGTCGGATGGCGTCGTTCGGCCGCTTGCGGGTTCGAAGGAATCCGCTAGTTGACGGGGGGCCAACGGCGACGCTTGTATGGTCTCCGTTCCGCCCGCGTGACCGACTGTTTGTATGCCTGAACCAGATCCGAATCGAATCGTCGCTTTTGAGCGCTCTGACGACTTTGCCGAGTGGCTGCGCGCGCATCATGCGACGGAGCAAGAGTTGTGGATGAAGATCTACAAGAAGGCGTCGGGGCGGCCATCGGTGGACTGGACGCAGGCGGTGGTTGAGGCGCTGTGTTGGGGTTGGATTGACGGTCTGAAGAAGTCGCTGGACGCGGAGTCGTACTTGCAGCGGTTTACGCCGCGCCGGGCGCGGAGCGTGTGGTCGAAGCGGAACCGGGAGCACGTGGAGCGGCTGCTGGCCGAGGGGCGGATGCAGCCCGTGGGCCTAACGCATGTGGATGCGGCGAAGGCGGATGGGCGCTGGGAGGCGGCGTATTCGGCGCAGAATGAGATGGTGTTTCCGCCGGCGTTTTTGGCTGCGGTCGAGGCGCATCCGGTCGCGCGTCGGACGTTTGAGGGGCTGAGCAAGTCCAAGCGCCACCTGATCTTCTACGGGCTGACGTCGGCGAAGAAGCCGGAGACGAAACAGCGGCGTTTCGACAAGTTCCTGACGATGCTTGTCGAGGGAAAGTCGCCGCGCTGAGTCGCGAAAAGCGGGCCTCGCGGGTGCGAATCGGGTGTGGCCTTCGGGCCGTCACCTCGGTAGGTAGGGCGAACCTCCTCCCTTAGGTTCCGATGCTCTGCGATTCTACGAATGTTGTGCGCGCCGGCTTGTTCGGCGTGATCTTGGTGTGTGCTGCCGCGTGTAGCGATCCGGCGCCGTTCTTCGTGTTTACGGGTGACGACGCGGGCGACGTGACGTCGTCGGACGCGGCCGGTGACGTCGATGGCGACGTGGACGGTGACGTGGACGAGGACGCAGACCCGGGCGATGTCGCGCCGACCGACGCTGGGGAGGACGCCGGTGACGATGCCGGGACCGATGCTGGCACCGATACGGAGCTGGACGCGATCGCGGACGCTGATGAGGACGTGAGCGAAGACACCGCGCCCGACGTGGCGCCCGTGGACACCACCAGCGATGTGTCGTTCGGCGATTGCGGCAACGGCGTGTTGGACGACGGCGAGGACTGCGAAGACGGCAACGTGGCCGCCGGTGATGGGTGCGACTCCGAGTGCGCGCTCGAGCGCGGGTTCCGCAACGCGTGTGGCGATGGTGTGATCGTCGCCGTGGCGGGTGAGACTTGCGACGATGGCGGGTTCAACTCGGACACCGCGCCGGACGCGTGCCGGACGGACTGCCAGGTGGCGTACTGCGGCGACGCGGTCGCGGACTCCGGCGAGGTTTGCGACACCGGCGGCGAGGGCACGTGCACGGCGCTGTGCACCGTGGTCGCGTCGTGCGGCGACGGCGCGGTTCAGAGCCCAGAGGAGTGCGACGACGGCAACGACAACCCCAGCGACGGGTGCGACCAATGCGAGCTAACGGCAGCGTCGGCCTGCGGCGATGGGGTGTTCGCGCCGGACTTTGAGGAGTGCGAGGGCGCCGTGGGCTGTTCGGAGGGCACGTCGTGCTCGGCGAGCTGCGATTGCGTGGTGTTGAGCTTGTGCGGCAACGGCGCGCTGGACGACGGTGAGACCTGCGACGGGGCCAGCGCGTCGGCGTGCGGCGACACCGGGTTCTGCAACTCCGGGTGCGAGTGCGAGCGGTTTGTGTGCGGCAACGGTGTCCGCGAAGGCGCGGAGCAGTGCGACGGCTCGGACGCGTCGGCGTGCTCGGCCTCACAGACCTGCGACGCGTGCGCGTGCGTGCGAGAAGACGGTCCGCCGTCGCTGGACCCGATCACGGGCGATTTGTTCGGAGGCGCCACGCCGAAGGTGACGATCACCGGCTGGGACGCGGACGCGTGTGACTTCCGCTCCGGTCGCCACGCGTTGACGGTGCGGGTGTCGGGTGAGGCGTCCTCGCGGATCGTAGAAGCGCGCATCAACGTGGGTGGGGTGGACCCGTTCCAGGTGTCCGATATGGTGGACATCGCGGCTGGCGACTTCTCGTTTGTGGCGCGCTTCTGCGTGCCGCGCATCCCCGAGGGGTTGAACGTCCGGACGGTGGTGGTGGACGCGCTCGGCAGTGAGTCGAACGGCGCGAACTGGACCTTCCCGACGCTGCGCGGTGTGACGTTCAACGGGATTCAGTCGGTGACCACGCGGGATGACAACGAGCACGTGTTTCGGGTGACCGGCCGCGCTCAGGACCGCAACGTGGGGCAGTTCAACACCACGATTTTCGCGGGCACGGAGTCGTTGGGCGACTATGAGCTGCAGGTTCGCGAGGCGGTATTCACAGGGTCGGACTTTGTGGCGCTCACGTCGATTACGGGCGTGTTTGACGCGGGCATCACGCGGTATGAGGGCGAGCTGGCGACGTATGGCGGCGCGGTTTCGGCGCCTCGGACGGTCGAAGTGGCGCCGGCGGCGGGCGGCGCTGGCCAGGCGTGCGTTCCGGTGAGCCTGACGGTGGTGCCCACGTGCGCGGGCTCGTTGGTGTGCCGAGCGTCTGGTTCCTTCATCGGGACGTGCTCGTCGCCGAGCGGGACCGCGCCGCGTTTGGTGACGGCGGTTTCGGCACCGGACGAAGAGGAATGCGACGGCGACTTTCCATTCTTGACGACGATACGCCTGACCGGCTCAGCGTCGGAGTCGGTGTCGACGCTGATGCTGCTGTCCACGCTGTTCGGAGAAGATGAGGTCGAGCTCGGAATCGACCCGTTCCTGGCCGGCACGGTGGAGGGCACGCGGTACTTCTGCAGCAATGGCGAAGTGGAGGACTTGCGGGTCCGCTTGGTCGACGAGGCTGGGCGTGAGTCTGTGCAAGTCGTGGTGTTTTAGGTGGTGGGTTTCGAACGCGTTCCCGGATTGAGACTGCTGGTGCTCGTCGCGAGCGTGATGTTCAGCGCGAGCGTGGGTGCGCAGACGCCGACCGAGCGCCCCGAATGGGCGGCGGTGTTTGAGGCCCACGAGGCGACGGGCACGATCGTGGTGCTCGATGAACGCGCTGGCGCTTCGGACTGGTGGGTCGCGAACGCGGACCGCGCGGCGGAGCGGTTCAGTCCGGCGTCGACGTTTAAGATTCCCCACGCGTTGTTCGCGCTCGCCGCTGGCGTGGTGACGGACGAGTTCCAGGTGTTCCCGTGGGACGGCGAGGAGCGGGTACTCTCGGGCACGCCGATGGCGGCGTGGAACCGGGATCAGACGCTGCGCTCGTCGATCCGAAACTCGGTGATCTGGGTGTACCAGTGGTTCGCGGTGGAGATCGGCGAGGAGCAGGCGCGGGCGTACTTGGCGAGCGTGGGCTACGGCAACGCGGACCCGACCGGCGGCGAGGATGGCTACTGGTTGGATGGCGCGTTGCGCATCTCAGCGTTGGAGCAGGTGGGCTTCCTACGGCGCCTTTGTCACAACGCGCTGCCGTTCGACGAGGCCGACCAACGGCTGGTCAAAGACATCATGGTCAACGAGGCCGGGCCGGACTGGATTTTGCGCGCCAAGACCGGTTGGTCGGGCACGCTCGGTTGGTGGGTAGGCTGGATCGAGTGGCCCACCGGCGTGGTGTACTTCGCGCTCAATATCGACACGCCGAACCGGTTCGAGGACCTGGGCAAACGGCAGGCGATTACGCGTCAGGTGCTCGGGCTACTCGACGCCGCCCCAGCATCGTGGGCGGTCGCCGAGTAGCGAGCAGAGTCGCTTGGCTTAGGCGAGGAAGTCGCCGAGTCGGTTGCAGCCTAGGCTGCGGCCGCCTCGGGCTCGTCGTCTGCCGGGGGCGCGGTGGCGATGACCAAGCAGCCCGCGATGCCGGCGAGGATGGAGCCGAACAGGACGCCGATTCGGACTTGGTCGAGCATCTCGGGTACCGCGAGTCCGCCGATGAACAGGCTCATGGTGAAGCCGATACCGGTGAGCAGCGCGAGGCCGTAGATGTGGCGCCACGTGGTCTCTGCGGGGAGCTTCGCGGAGAAGACCTTGGCGCCGACCCAGATGCCGCCGAGCACGCCGATTTGTTTGCCGAACAGGAGGCCGGCCCAGATTCCGAAGGCGAGGGGCTCCATGAGCGAGCCGGGGGAGAGTCCCGCGAGGGGCACGCCGGCGTTGGCGAAGGCGAAGATCGGGAGGATGAGGAAGTTCACGTAGGGCACGAGCGCGTGCTCGAGGTGCTCCAGTGGGCTGTCCGCGAGGGCGACAGGGCGCTGGCTCGGGATGGTGAAGGCGAGCAGGACGCCGGCCAAGGTGGCGTGTACGCCGGACTTGAGGATCGCGATCCAGAGGATGAAGCCGATCACGAGGTAGGGCGTGAGTTTGACGACGCCGGAGCGGTTCAAGCCGATGAGCGCCGCGAGGGCCGCGGCGGCGATTCCGAGCGCGATCATCGAGACGCTGGAGGTATAGAACAGGGCGATGACGACGATGGCGCCCAGGTCGTCGAGCACGGCGATGGCCAGCAGGAGGGTCTTGAGTGAGAGCGGGGCGCGGCTTCCCAATAGCGCGAGCGCGCCGAGCGCGAAGGCGATGTCGGTGGCGGCGGGGATGGCCCAGCCGACGCGGGTCTCGGGGCTGGCCCAGTTGGCGGCGAGGAAGATGAGGGCGGGCACGGCCATGCCGCCGATCGCTGCGGCGAGGGGCAGGACGCGGTGCCGGCCGTCGCGCAGCGCACCGAACAAGAACTCGCGCTTGATCTCGAGTCCGACCACCAAGAAGAACACGGCCATGAGGCCGTCGTTGACCCAATGACTCAACGATTTCTTGAGCAGAAGCGGGCCGAGTTCGAAGCCGAACTTGGATTCCCAGAACGCGCTGACCGATGGGCCGGCGGCCGTGTTGGCCACGATCATCGCTGCGGCAGCGGTAATGGCGAGCAGAAGGCCGGGGGCGGCAGGATGGCGCAAGAACTTGGGCATGGCACGCATGGGGATTGGGGGCTCTCCAAGGTGTGCATTGCAACACGTGCACTCCAATCGATTCCACGCGTACAATCTATTGAGTAAGCCTATGAATGCGCTGTCCCGCCCGCCTGCCGAGAAATCCGATGCTGACCGACCTCAACTTTCGACACCTGCTTTACTTTGTGGCGATCGTTCGCGAGGGCAGCGTGACGGCGGCGGCGAAGAAGCTACACGTGACGCAGCCGACCATCAGCGGGCAGATTAAGCGGCTGGAGGAAGCGCTGGGCGAGGAGCTGTTCCAGCGCGAAGGGCGGTCGCTCGTGCTCACGCAGGCCGGCCGCACAGCCTATAAGTACGCGGAGGAGATCTTCGGCGTGAGTCGCAATCTGGTGGAGGCGATCGCGCACCACCGCGAGGGCTACGCTGGGCGTCTGACAGTGGGCATCAGCGACGTGGTGCCCAAGCTGATCGCGCGGCGCGTGCTGGAGCCGGTGTTGCGGTTGCAGCCGGTGGTGACCCTGGTGTGCCGGCAAGACCGCCCGGACCACCTGATGGCGGAGCTGGGCGCTGGCGAGCTCGACCTGGTGCTGTCGGACGCGCCGATGCGTTCGGGCGAGCAGGTTCGCGGGTTCAACCGGTTGCTCGGCGAGACGGGCATGACGTGTTTTTGCACGCCGGAGCATGTGGATGCGTTCGGGCCCGGTTTCCCGGCGTCGTTGGATGGCGCGCCGATGCTGCTGCCGTCGACGGGGACCATGCTGCGGGCGACGATCGAGCAGTGGCTCGACGCGCACGACCTGATGCCGCTGGTGGTGGCCGAGTTCGACGACAACGCGCAGATGAAGGCGTTCGGGCAGGCGGGCGCCGGGGCGTTCTTTGCGCCCACGGTGATCGAGGCCGAGGTGGCCAAGGACTACTACGTGGCGCCGATCGCGCGGGTGCCCGAGATTCGGGAGCGGTTGTACGCGGTGTGGTCGGAGCGCGCGACGGACCACGCGGGTGTGCGCGCGGTCCTCGACGGGGCGCCGGAGGCGTTCGCGACGGCCTCGTAGGCGCCGTCACAGCAAGGGCGGTGTAGGCGCCGTCGCGGCAAGGGCCTCGTCGGCTACGGGAGCGCGTCCTCTTCGAGCGACACGCCGGGCTCTTGTACGAGGGTCAGGCGGTCGCCTTCTTGCAGCACGGAGTCACCGTCGGGGACGAACGCGTCGACGCCGCGCTCGATGAACACGAGCAGGACGCCATGGGGCAAGTGCAGGTCGCGGACGTTGCGGCCGCACCAGACGTCGTGTGTCTCCAACGTGCGGTGGCTGACGAGGTCGCTGTGCGCGCCTCCGGACTCCAGGGCGCGCTCGGCGACGATGGAGCCCAGCTCGCGTTCGAGGCCTTTGGAGGCGGACTCGCCGAGGCGCCGGAACACGTGCGCGATGGCGCCGGCGGAGGCCGGGTCGTGCGGCTGCGCGCGGGAGACGAGCAGGCCGACGATGACGACGGCGGTGGGGAACACCACGGCGGTCCAGCCCATGGAGATGATGAGCGCGGCGGAGGCGACGAGGCAGGCGAGCGGGATCCAGGGGTACAGCGGGGACACGTAGCCCGGGCGGTACGACGAGATGCCGCTCTCGCGCATGACGATGACCGAGATGGCGGTGCCGGCGAAGAGCAGGAGCTGGAAGGCGCTGGCGAGTTTGGCGAGCTGTACCACGTCGAGGAACACGACGGCGGCGATGGCAGCGAGGCCGGTGACCCAGACGCCGACGGTCGGCACGTGTCGCTTGCTGACGGTCTCGAACTTGGCGGGGATGCGGCCATCCCGGGCCATGGCGAGGGGGTAGCGCGCCGCGGCGAGGATGCCCGCGTTGGCGGTGGACAGGAACGCTGCGAGCGCCGCGACTGCGACGACGATCTTAGGAATGTCCCCGGGAAGGAAGGCGCCGAACAGAGCGGAGGCCGCGGTGGCGACGGGCGCCAGGTCGGTGTGCAGGACGCTGGGCTCGATGGTCGCGAGCACGATCCAGACGCCGCCCACGTAGAGCGCTGTGGCGATGCCGAGGGACCAGAACATGCCGTTTGGCAGGTTCTTCTCGGGGTCACGGACCTCTTCGGCCACGCTGGCGACCTTGGTCAGGCCGGCGTACGAGACGCTGACCATGGCGGTGGTCGCCAGCAGGCCGGACAGGCCGTTGGTGAGGAACGGGCCGGCGAGCGACATGCTGAGCTGGCCGGTCGGTGCGAGGGCACCCACGCCGCCGAGCGTGAACAGCGCGATGAGGCCGATGAGCGTGCCGACGAGGACGCGCTGCAGCTGCGACGACTCTTTGGCGCCGATCAGGTTTACGCCCAGGAAGACGGCGCCGCCGATGGCGCCGAGGACGCGGGGCGGGACGTCTGTGAACAGGGCCACGTAGGCGCCGAAGCCGAAGAGGGCGAAGGCGGTTTTGAGTACGAGGGTGGCCCAGGCGCCGATGCCGCCGATGGTTCCCGCACGTGCGCCGAGGCTGCGGTCCAGGAAGAAATATGCGCCGCCTGCGCGCGGCATGGCCGTCATGAGCTCGGCCATACAGAGCATGGCCGGGATGACCATGAGCGCGGCCAGACCGTAGGCGGCCATGGCGGACCAGCCGGTCATGGCTGCGGCGACGCCGGGCAGCAGGAAGAAGCCGCTGGAGAACATCGCGCCGGTGGCGACCGCGATGACGTCTGTGAGGGTGAGCGAGCGAGAGAGAGCGAACCGCGTCTTCTTCTTGCGGGGGCGGATCGCTTCGACGACGCCGGAGCCGAGGGGCGCCACTAGGTGCCTTCTTCGACGTCAGATCGGGACGCTTCGACCCAATCGATTAGCCAGGTTCCGCCGGCGACGAGCGACGTGAGAAAGATGATCTCCACGGCGTATTCGAGTCCGGCGACCGCAATGATCGGGACGGCGACTAAGGCGATGATCAGGTATTTCACAGCAGCTCCAGGGAGGGGGGACTCTTCAAGAGTGGTGACGATCGGTTCAATGGTCCAATCGGTTTAGATCCGGTCTTCTATCGGTTTTCTCGATGTTTCGGAGCCATAGAGGAGGCGTTTGGGCGGTGTCGGGAGGGGGATCGGAGCGCGTGGCGACGGGCTGCGAAACCGCCCTCGCTTGTTCGTAACCGGCGGGGTGCTATAAGAATGAAGCTCCGTGCGTCCCCCCAACTTTGGTACCTGTATGCGACCGATTCGATACTTCATGATGTCCGCGTTTTTGCTGGCGGCGCTGCCGGCGTTCGCGCAGGAAACTCCGACTCCGATCTCGTCGAGCGAGTACGCGTCGGCGGCGGCGGGTGAGATGTTGGTCGAGGGCGAGCGAGGCGATTTGAATCGCGGCGAGGTCATCGGCTGGGTCAACGCGCCGATGGATGAGGTCGCCGATATCGTCCGCGACATCGACAATCACGAGGCGTGGTTTCCCGACACCGCGACGTCGACGCTGATCTCGACGACGTCGAACACGAGCGTGTCCGAGGGGCGCACGTCGGTGCCGCTCGTGCGCGACCGCTACTGGCGTCTGAACGGCCGGCAAGAGTCGATCACGTTCGACGGCATCGCCTGTGAGGTCATGCACTACGAGTACGACGACTCGTACGAGGACGGGAACATGGAGGCGCTGCACGGGTACTGGCTGTTGTGCCCTTACGAGGGCGGCACGGCGGTCAAGTACGTGATCAACGCGGACCTGGGCATCTGGCTCCCGAACGCGATCATCACGTGGGCCCAGCGCCGCATGCTGCCGGGGATCATCACCGGTCTGCAAGAGCGCCACGCCGAGCTTCACTAGTTGGCGCCCCGACCGGTTTGGGGAGCGTTGGTGCACACTGCGTGGGCGACTTTCCCGTAGAGAGACAATCGGGGGGCCGATCGGATTGAAACCTGTCCCTCGACAGGCTCGGGATGATTTTGTTGGGTGAACAATCCGACACTTGGCGGTCGGCTGCGTAGGTGTCGGCTTCGTTGGCGGGGGGCCGATCGGATTGAAACCTGTCCCTCGACAGGCTCGGGATGATTTTGTTGGGTGAACAATCCGACATTTGGTGGTCGGCTGCGTAGGCGGGGTGCCGCGTAGGCGGTCGGCTGCGTAGGCGGTCGGTTTGGCTATCGGGCGGTGACGGTGCTCAGGCGAACCGTTTGCAGCGGGCCGGCGGTTCGCGTCGCTTGCACCCACACGCGATAGGGCGCGCCGGTGTGGCGTGCGAACACCACGTGAATGACGCGGGCGTGGAGTTGCACCTCGGCCAGGGCCAGCAGCACGTCTGCGAGGGCT
>CBDUJZ010000089.1:0-21249 GCA_965367675.1 uncultured Myxococcales bacterium
GCGCCCAGCATCAGGGCGGACGTGACAAGGAGCTTCGCGTTCACAAGGAATCGGGGGTGTTGCGTAGAGCATTCGCTGCCATCCGGCGTGGGCGGCTGCATATCAGAAGCGGGTCGCGTGAACACCCCGCTTGTGGCGCGTGACGGGCGGGTGACAGTCTGGAAACGATCCATGGGGCGGTCGTGGTGCACGTGACACGGGTTAGCGCAGTCGCTAGAAGGATGCGCATCAACCTGCCACCCCCTCGCGTGATATGGCCGCCACACCCCGCTTGCTCCGTCTCTCCCGCTCGCCTTTGGCGTTCGCAACAGCCGCTGCGCTGACCACCGGTTGCTTCAGCTACGAAGACAGCCGCGAGCTCGAAACGGAAGACACAGCGTCAGAAGACGTTTCGACCGACGCCACGGGCGACACGACCACGGTCGAAGATGTCGGCGCCGAGGACGTGGGTGATGGTTCGTGGGTCGTGGAGGGGCTGCCGGAGTACCCGAACGTGGCTTGCGACACGCGCGAGCCGGTGAACGCGCCGCGTGACGGCCTCGTGTGGACGCCCGAGGTGTGCGGCTACGAGGTCACGCACCAGTTTGGTTTCAAGAATATCGTGGAGAGCTGCGGTGACGCCGCGGACGCTCCGTCGGGCCTGCACCTGACGTTCCCGAACGAGGACGCGGGCAGCAACGTGGCCGTGTCTTGGATGACGGGGCCGCTGACGCAGGCGTCGATGGTGCGCGTGGGCACGAGCCCCGAGAACCTGAACAACGTGTTCTGGGGCATGAACTTCGATTACCGCGAGCTCGGTGACGAAGGCCGTATTCACGAGGTCCACCTGTGTGGTTTGGACCCCGATACGACGTACTACTACCAGGCCGGTGGTGAGGGCGGTTGGAGCGACGTGTACTCGTTCGCGACGGCGCCTGAGATTGGCTCGGACACGGAGATCGTGTTCGCCGCGACGGGCGACAGCCGGTCGGACAACTTCGAGATCTGGGGCGACGCGGTCCAGCAGATGCGCGACCTGGGCGCCGAGTTCATCGTGTTCTCGGGCGACGCGGTCGAGACGGGCGGCATTCAGTCGCAGTGGGACGGGTTCTTTAGCCAGGGTCAGCCGGGCCTCGCGGAGATGCCGATCATCCCGTGCAACGGCAACCACGACTTGCTGCTCTCGCCGTACCTGGGACAGTTCGCGCTGCCCAACAACGAGACGAACTTCTCGGTGCGCTACGGGCCGCTGCACTTTGTCTCGATGACGGACTTCAACCCGCTGGAGCAGCGTGAGATCGGCGCGAGCTACGCCGAGTACATGGACGCGGCTTTTGCGGCGAACGAAGACGCGATGTGGAGCTTCTTGGTCAACCACCGCCCGTTCTACAGCGCTTCGACGCGTCACGGCTCGGCCGAGGACCTGCAGCTGCACTGGCAGCCGATCGTGGACCGCCACGAGCTGGACATGGTCTTCAACGGTCACGACCACAACTACGAGCGCTCGCGTTCGATTCGTAACGGCGAGGTCGTGAACACGGGCGAAGGCACGGTGTACACGGTCGTGGCTGGCGTTGGCGCGCCGCTGTACGACAACGGTTCGCAGTGGTGGACCGAGGTGTCGGAGAAGACGGAGTCGTTCGCGATCATCCGCGTGACGCCGGACCGCTTGGAGTTCACGGCGTACCGCGTGGACGGCACGCGTTTGGACAGCCTGACGATCGAGCGTTAGCGGCCGGCGCTCGTTCCGGCGTGGCCGGTCGAAGCGCTGACGTTTTCGACAGCAACAACGCCGCGGCGCCTTGGGCCCGCGGCGTTGTTACGTTGAGTGCTCGCGGCGCAAATTGGGGGCCGCTCGGGGGTGGGCGGCGGCGTGCGTTTGACGCAGTACGCCTACACTGACGCACTGCGTCACCTCCCTTGCTTGACACGTGTTTCACTACGCCGTTGTAACTAGGGTCCCGCTCTCCACAGGACCCCGTAATGATCCGCACCTCCGCCTCCGTCAGCGCGTTGCTCGCGTTCGCTTCCCTGACCCCCAATGCCTTCGCTGGCGGCTTCGAAGTCGGCGAGAATGGCACGCGAGCTTTGGGGCGTGGTGGCGCGTATGTGGCGGGCGTGGATGAGCCGAGCGCGGTGTATTACAACCCGGCGGGCCTGACGCGGATCGACGGCACGGCGGCGACGCTGAACCTGAACATTCTGGACTCGAACACGACGTTCCAGCGGGCGCCGTTCACGTACGAGGCGAACGGTGTTCGGCGGAACCCGGAGCGGACGATCAACTTTGAAGAGGTGAGCCAGGACACGTCGCTGTTCCCGGCGCCGATGGCGTTCGCGTCGACGGACTTTGGGCTGGATAACTGGTCGTTCGGTATCGGCGCGTACGGCCCGTCGGCGTTCGGCGTTCCGAACTTCCCCGAGATGAGCTTCCGCGGCGATGACTTTTCGGGCGAGGCGTGCGGCGTGTTTACGCCCTGCGCGGACGACCCGGACACACCGAACAACGAGTCGGAGGTAACCCGCGAGGGAGGTCAGGCCTACATGATCACCGATCAGAGCGTGCTGTTGGTCTACCCCAGCATCTCGGCCGCGCACCTGTTCGAGCGGGCCAACCTGAGCGTGGGATTGACCGCCCAGGTGGCGCTGCTGTTCGTCGACTTTGGTGTCGGCGTGGACGGTGACGGCTCGCAGGGCTCGGACGTGGATTTCGAGTCGACCGAGCGCGATGACTTTTACGTGCCGACCACGCTGAACGCCCGCGGTGTGTCGGCGACGGGTATCCTCGGCATGCTTTGGGAGCCGCACGAGCGGGTGTCCATTGGCGCGAGCTACCGTCCGCAGTTTGCGTTCAAGGCGCAGGGCAATATCGACCTGGTGTTCCCGGCCGGTCTGTCGGGCGCCGAGCTCTCGCTTTCCGACGACAGCGCCACGCTGCGCCTGCGCATGCCGGACGTGGTGCGGGCCGGTATCGAGTACTCACACTTGAACGCGGCGGGTCGCCAGCTGTTCGATATCGAGCTCGATTTTGTGTGGGAGAACTGGTCGGTGACCAAGGAGTTCGAGGTGTCTGTTGCCGGTCGCGTGGACGACTCGGCGGGCACGTTGGACAACCGCGCGATCCCGACGCTGCACCTGCCGAAGAACTACAACGACTCGTTCTCGCTGCGGCTGGGTGGTGACATCACCGCGCTGCTGGACGCCGAAGGCCATGGGCCGGTGTTCCGTTTGGGCGTGAACTACGAGACGCCGTCGAGCCCGGAGGAGTGGACGAACTTGGACTTCACGCCGTTCCTGCGCATCGGCGGCTCGGTCGGTTTCTCGTACCACGTGGGCCGGTTCTCGATCGACGCGGCGTACACGTACATTTGGTCGCCTTCGCGCACGGTCGAGAACGGCGAGTACGAGCTGCTGACGCCGTTGTGGATCTGCAATGACCCGTCGAACCCGGACTACCCGGCCGAGGGTTGCGCTGCGGCGTCCGGCGAGACGGGACACGCGGTGAACAACGGTCGGTACGATACGTGGACGCAGGTGATTTCGCTGGGCACGACGTACGGCTGGTAGGGTCCTTCGACTTCGCTCAGGATGATTTTGTGGTTTAGCCGAGGATGAGTAGGCCGAGGGGGACGAGGACTCCGAGGGCGAGCCAGACGGCGGCGGTGTAGCCGATGATGTCGCGGGCGCGGAGGCCCATGATGCCGAGTAGGGGGAGTGCCCAGAAGGGTTGGAGGAGGTTGGTCCAGGCGTCGCCGTAGCTGAATGCCATGATGGTGGTGACGGGATTGACGCCGTGTGCGGCGCCGGCGCTGAGGAGGATTTCGCCTTGTACGGCCCACTGTCCGCCGCCGGATGGCACGAAGAAGTTCACGAGGCCTGCGGAGAGGAACGCGAGGACTGGGAAGGTTGTGGGGGTCGAGAGGGCGACGAGGGTGTTGGAGAGTAGGGCGACTAGGCCGCTCGCCTTCATGATTCCTAAGATCCCGAAGTAAAAGGGGAACTGGAGGATGATGGCGCCTGCGCCGCGGGCTCCGTCGGCGATGGCGGCGGCGTAGGTGTTGAGGCTGCCGTGCAGCGCGATGCCGGCGAAGACGAACATCAGGACGACGGTGTTGAGGCTGAAGGTGGCGCGTCCGGTGGCGATGGCGATGACGACGAGGGCGGTGGCGGCGGTGCCGAACACGGCGCCGGTGACGCGGCTGTGCTGGAGCGCTGCGAGCAGGCCGGCGGGGCGCTCTTGGGCGTCGGGCGGTGTGGGCGGCAGCTGGAGCGGGTCGGGCGGTACGCATTCGCTGTCGGCGGGCGTGATCGCGAAGCACACGGCTGCGATGGTGAGCAGCATGCCGGTGGTGATGATCAGGTTGAGGGGGCTGCCGAGCGTGGCGCTGACGGGGAGCACGCCGCCGTCGATGGTGGGGGAGAGCAGGTCGGCGAGGAAGTGTCCGGGGGCGGCGACGGTGACGGGGGCGCTTCCGCTGAGTCCGCCGTGCCAGACGGCGAATCCGGAGTAGGCGGCGGCGCCGAGCAGGGGGTAGTGGACGGTTTTACCGTGGGCGATGGCGTCGCGGCCGATCTCGCGTGCGAGGAGCGCGCCGACGATGGCGCCGAGCCCCCAGTGGATGATGGAGGCGGCGCAGGCGACGACGGCGACGAGCGCTGCGGAGGACGCGGGGCCGCGGGGGAGGCGGGCGACGACGTGGACGAAGCGCTGGGCGGCGGGGGTGAGCGCGAGGGCGTGTCCGCTGACGAGCACGAGGGCCATGAGGAACGCGAAGGCGAGCAGTGGCGCGGCAGTGAAGTCCGTGAGCCAGGCGCCGGCGAGCGTCCAGAAGATGTCGGTTTGGCCGGCGGAGGCCATGGTGAGCGCGCCCGCGATGGCGACCACGCCGGTGAGCAGCACGGCGAGCAGGAAAGGATCGGGGACGGCTCGGCCGGCCACGCGTTGAAGGAGCTGGCCGAGCTTTGCGATCATGGGTTGGAGTCGGTGTTCGCGTTGGTGGGGTTCCGGAGGGCGTCGACGACTTGTTCGACGCGGATCTCGGTGCGCTGAAGGATGTCTCGGCAGCGCTGGAGTAGTTCGGCGGCGCGTTCGACTTTGGGGGCGAGGGCGTCGATGGGGAGGGTGTCGTCCTCGATGTCGGCGAGGATTTGCTCGAGCTCGGTGATGGCGTCCTCGTAGGACGTTTCGGGTTCAGTCATTGTTTGGTGTGGGTGTTCACGCGGTCGGTACCCGCGTGTTGATGTGTTTGATGTCGACGGTGAGGTCGTGTTGGGCGGTTTGCACGGTGAGCGGGTCGCCTGGCTGCAGTCCGTTGGCGGAGGCGATGGGTTTTCCGTCGGGGTCGCGGAGGATGGCGAAGCCGCGCTGGAGGATGTTGTCGGGGTGGACGAGCTTGATGGTGTGCGCGGCGTGGTCGAGGCTGCGGTTGGCGTTTTTTAGTGCGCTGGGGATGGCGCGGAGGAGCCGTTGTTGCAGTGCGTCGCACTGTGCGTGTCGCCGTTGGGTTGGCCGGGCGGCCTGCGCTGGCGACAGCCGAGCGTCGGCCGCCTGGAGTTGGGACCGGCGGTTGTTGATGGCGGTGGTGGTGGCTCTGGCGAGTAGGCGCGGGAGCGTGGCGTCGATGTATGCGCGTTGCTGGTCGAGGTTGCGGCGGGTGTGCCGTGCGACGTGGAGGGCGGTTTGGTTTGTGTGGGCGGTAGCGGTCGCGATGCGCGCGGCGGCGGCGCGGCCGACGCAGTCGGCCGCGGTGGCGGCGCGCGCGAGCGCGCCGCGCGCGAGCGCCGCCAGGCGCTCCGCCGCCTCCGTAGGTGTCTTCGCGGCCTCGGCGATGTCGTCCAGCGCACAGCGATCTTGCTGGTGCCCGATCGCGACCAGCACCTTGACCGGCAGCTGCGCCACCGCGAGCGCCACCGGCAGGTCGTCCCAACCGCCGAGCTCCACTCGGCTGCCGCCGCCGCGGGTGATGATCACGACATCGAACTCCGCACGTCGCTCCGCTACCCACGCCAGCGCTGCGCACACCGAACGGCTCAGCCCCTCGCCCTGCACGCGCACGTCGAGCGGCGTGACATCGAACGCCATCCCGCTCACGCGCAGGCCTGACAGCACATCAAAGTACGCGTCGCTCTCAAAGCTGGTGAGCAGCGCCACGCGCAGCGGCACCGCCGGAATCTCCATCGCGGGTTGCCGCTCGGCCAGCCCCCGCTCGGCGACCTCACGGACCACTTGCTCGCGTCGCAACGCGAGCGCCCCGGCGGACCACGCGACGTCGATGTCCTCGACCTGCAGCTGGATCGAGCCCTTGGGCGCGTAAAACTCCACCCGCACGCGCATGCGGACGGTCAGCCCATCGGCGAGCGCGAGGCCCTGCGCGCCCATCTTGTGCACCATGCGGTCGCGCGCGCTCGCGAACGCCACCGCCCGCATCACCGTGCCGCTGCTCTGGCGCCGGCCATCCGTTCCCGCGTCGAGCTCCACATCTACCAGCTCGAACCACGCGTGCCCGGTCGCCCGATTCTTGTCGTAGTTCACCAGCTCGCCTGCCACCCAGAACGACCGCCGAAAGCGCTGATCGATCGCCTCACCAATCGCCCGATTTACGTCGCGAATTCGTATGGTTGCGTCTTCTGAGAGCGGTTGGGACTGCCGCTCGGGCGCTCGCGCACGTAGCGCTGGAGCATCGGATGGCGCGTCCAATCTCGCGTCCAGTCGCGCCACCCGCGGCGGTGGTTCCGTCCAGGCGAAGCCGAGCGGTTGCAGCGTCGAGACGACCGCCGAGAGTCGCTCTCCGGGGAACCGCCACGTGCGGGAGTTGCCGTGGAATCGCGCGCCGGCGATCGCCTTCACCGCGTCCTTGATCGTGCGGTCGAACCGGAACGAGACCACCACGTCGCCGGTCTCGGCATCTACCTCGATGCGCCGGGTCATCGCGCCGCCACCCGCATGCCCAAGCCGCACAGCAGCAGCCCGCCGACGACGCTCACGCTCACGTACAACGTGGCCGCGCGGGCGCCGTGCAGTCGGACCAGGTTCAAGGTGTCCCAGGCGAACGTCGAGAACGTGGTGAATGCGCCGAGGAATCCGGTCACAATTCCGAGTGTAATCAACGGGTTAACACCGGTGGCGCGGTCGAACGCTGTCTTCGCCACGCCGATCGCGAAGCACCCCAGCAAGTTCACTACCAGCGTGCCCCAAGGCGTGTGTCCGGGCAGCGCTGCGGCGGCCAATCCGGCGCCGTGACGGGCCAGCGCGCCAAAGAAGCCGCCCACGCCAACAGCCGCCGCCGTCGAGAGCGTCGCGGACAACGAAGTTGTGACATTCTGAGACATTCGGCATCTGTAGTCGACGCAAGCCTCTCTTTCCACTCGGCACACAAGGTACGCCATGAGCAAGGTCACCATCTACGTCACCACCTATTGCGGCTTCTGCGATGCAGCCAAGCGCTGGATGACCGCCAACGGCATCGCCTACGAGTCCATCGACGTCACCACCAACAACGCCCTGCGGCTGGAGCTCGCGCAGCGCTCCGGCATGCGTACGGTCCCGCAGATCTTCGTCGGCGAGACGTCCATCGGCGGCTATACCGACATGCGCGCGCTGGACAACGACGGCAAACTTCGGCCGCTGCTCGACCAAGAAGGCATCGCGTACAACGCATGAAGCGAGCGGTGTCTACAACGCGTGAAGCGAGCGGTGTCTACAACGCGTGATGCGAGCGGGCGGGGGCCTCGGCCTCCGCTCGCGCGTGCTGTCTAGTCGAAGTCCGAGATGACCCAGCGGCCGTTCTCGCTGACGAACGACATCTCGTGACTGCCGTATCGCAGCCACGCCTCGCCGTCTCGTTCGCGGATCGGCGCGTCGACGCTTGAGAGTAGCAGCGCGACGGTCTGCTCCAACTCGACGCTGCGGGCCTCGAGCCATGTGGCCAAGTCGTCCTCTTCGATCTGGGCGCGGAACTCGCCGGGGATCAGCGGCATGAGCGCCTGCGTGTCCTGGCTCTGCACCGCGCGAATGAAGGTGCGGAGTGTGTCGCGTGGCGTGGCTTGGCTGAAGAAGTCGCCGACGCCGCCGGTGATGACCCACGCTCCATCCACGTACGCGAGCGTCGCGGTTTCGAAGTCGGAGTAGGGCAGCTCGGCGTGCAGCTCGGCGGAGCCGTCGGCGGCGCGTCGGAGGGCGTCGGTGTACGATTCGCCGGCCGCGGCTTCGGACGCAAAGTCGGTGTTGAAGCGGGCGCGGCTGGTGGCGCTCCGAGCTTCGGGCGCGGTGAGGGCCCACGCGCGGTCGCTGTCACCGCGGTCCACCGCGCGGGCGTATTCGCGGACGGTGTCTTGCGGGGTCACGCCGCCAGCGCAGCCCATTGCGGCCACGGTGGCGCCGGCAGCGACGGCGCAGATGCCACCGCGGAGCGCCTGCGCGAACGCCGGGGCGCGGTGGGCGATACGGCGGAGTCGACTGTCGAGGGTTCGGGCCATGGGCGAGGTATATCAGGGCGGAACGGCGATGCGAAGCGCAAGTGGCCACGGCGAGGGATGACGGTGGGGGCCGTGTCGGATAGGAGCGGCCGACGCGCGAACTTTTGCGCGCTGGAGCGCTTGGATTTGAGGCCAGGGAGCGTCGGGTTTTGACGCACTGCGCAAAAGAGATCGCATTCTTCGACAAAAGATCGGAACTTCTGTGCCAGCCTGTGGTCTCTGAGACTCGCGCTGTGATCTCACCGCTCTATATATCGCCCGGTCACCGTTTAGAGATTCCAGGTCTCCGAAGCACTTGACCGCCACTGGCCCGCTGAATATCGTCCGCGGGTCTTGCCGCTGGCCACCTGGCCGTGGACAGCCGCTAAAGGTAGAAGAATCATGAGGAAAGTACTTCGAGTTGCGCTTGTTTGGCACGGAACCGTCATGGAGGAGAAATCCTTCCGAAGCGGAACTGTCACGCTCGGCGGTGATAAATCAGCCACGTTTCACGCCCCTGTGGGTGGTGGAGACGACGCGCACGATCTGTTCCAGGTAGACGGCGATTCGGCGAGCATTCGCCTGGCGCCGTCCATGACCGGTGTCATCACCTCCGGTGGCAAAGACCAGAAGCTCGAAGGCGGCCAGACCGTCACGGTGCGCGCAGGAGACTCCGGTATCCTGAACGCGGGCGAGGTCGCGGTGTTCTTCCAGTGGATCGACGACGACGCGGCGATCGCTGCGGCGGGCGCGTTCACGACGCTCGACTTCAACCTCGCGTCGACCACGTTCATCGCGGCGGTCGGACACGCGGTCATTTTGATTTGCGCGTTCTTGTTCGCGGACTTCTCGATGTCGGCGAACGCACTCGAGATCCCGGACCGCTTCGTCTCGATCCTCGTGGATGAGCCGCCGGACGCGATCGAAGATATCGAAGAAGAAGAGGCCCTCGACGAGACCACCTCCAAGGCCGCTGGCGGCGAAGAAGGTAAGTTCGGCGAAGAGGAGTCCGAGGTCGAGGATTCGATCCTGGCCGACCACGACGGCCCGATGGTCGACGAGCTGCAGACCACCGAGCTCGGTATGGCCATGGAGGCCGCCATCGGCCTCACCGGCGCGCTGACCAACACGTTCGGCTCGACCGACAACATGGCCAACACCTTCGGCCAAGACTTCGCGATGGCGGGCGAGGGCGACGTGTTCGTCGTCGGTCGTGGCGCTGGCGGTCTTGGACGTCGGGGTGGCGGCAGCGGCGGCGGCGGCGAAGGCCTTGGTCGCGTCGGCGGCGTCGGCTCCATCGACACCGGTGGCGGTCAGGGCCAGGGCGGCTCCATCGGCCGTCGCGCAGCTGCGGCGCCGCGTGCGTCCATGCAGCGTGGTCGTCCCAACGTGAACGGCTTCCTGTCGCGCGAGCAGATCGAGCGCGTTGTCCGTCGTCACAGCCGCGGTATCCGCTACTGCTACGAGCGTGAGCTCGCCGACGACCCGGGTCTGGGCGGCCGCGTCAGCGTCAACTGGACCATCGGCCTCGACGGCCGCGTCCAGTCCGCCTCTGTCACCGAGAACTCTCTGGGTAACCGGAACGTTGAGAGCTGCATCCTGCGCGAAGCGCGCCGCATGCGCTTCGACCAGCCGGATGGTGGTATCGTTGTCGTCACGTACCCGTTCACGTTCCGCGCTGAGTCCGACTGATTCACGCCAGAGCGACGACGAAAGGCCGGCATCCGCCGGCCTTTCGTCGTTTTGGGCGAGGGAGGCGGTGGTGGTGCGTGCGTGGCCGTGGGCCGGCGGTCGCGCCACCGCTGTGCTGTGCACGGCGCACGGCGTAGGGGCGAGGCCATGCCTCGCCCCGGTGGTGGTGGCGGGCGTCGGCGGTTGTGCGTGCGTAGGGCGAGGCATGGCCTCGCCCTTGGGCTGCGCGTGGGCCGAGGCCGCGGCGCGTGCGTGCGCGCTTGCGCTAGAAGCAGGCGGCTTCGTACTCGACTTCGAAGCAGGTGTCCGCGCCGGGCTCGCTACCCTCGGCCCAGATGATTGAGTTCGAGGTGCGGTCGAACGTCCAGCCCGAGCTGCTGGGAGTGCGGGTGCCACCGGAGCAGCTCGACAGGTTGAACACCTGCACGCTGGCCGGGTCTGCGACGCGGGAGAGCGCGAACTGGCGGCGCAGGCCGAAGGCGCGGTTACCGATGTTGGCGAGCGCGGTCGCAAACTCTCGGTCGCAGATGGAGGCGACGCCACCATTGGTGGCCTCAGCGACGTTGATGTAGCGGTCACCGGCGGCGGCATCGCCGTCGCTGGAGGAGCATCCGCCACGCGGGCCGGCGATGGCGGAGGCGTGGAACAGCGCGTCGTTGAACTCGCCCTTAATGCTGCGGAAGAAGTCGATGAAGAACGCTTCCGAGGCGTTGGACTGGTCCTCTTCGTCGGAAACGAAGATGATCTCGAGGGACGCGTTTTCGCGAAGGAACGTGCGGTTGTAACCGCCGCATCGGCCGCTCACGCACATGTACGGCTCCACGCAGTCGGCATCGCAGGGGGCGTCGAGGTCGGTGATCTGCGGGTCGACGAGCGCCAAGCGCGCGCTCTCAAGGCCGGATTCGGCGGTGCCGGGGTCGCCGGTGCCCACGCGGGCGTTGCGGCTGAAGGCGGTCTCGTAGCTGGGCGTCGTCGGCGTGATGATGCGCGGGTTTCCGAGCAATTGTCCCGGCTGACGGGTGCCTCCGGTGGGGTCATCGACGTTACCCTCGACCTGCGTGGTGACCACGCCGATCTGGAAGTCGGTGTCCCAAGTACGGGCGGCGGAGATGAAGGCGCTGAAGTTGCGCGACAGGTTGGACTGCTCCTCGCCCATGGAGCCGGAGTTATCGATGACGAACAGTACGTCGACCTCGCGGCCGGACACCTGCTCGAACTGGTCGACGGTGCGGGAGAACGTGACGCCTTCGCCTTGGATGGGCACGACGATGTCGCCGCCGCCTTCCGTGGTGCCTTCGACGACCAAGTTGCAGCGCGTGGCACCCACGTCGCCGGGGCGGTACGTGAGGTCGACCTCGATGAACTCGCCGCGGGAGAGCGTGCGGGGAAGCGCGGGCACGCGGCTGAGCGTGTACTCACTGCCGCAGCCGTCGAGGCGCATGCCTGTGATCTGCACGTCCGCGGTGCCGGTGTTGTACGTACGCACGGCTTGCGCCTGGCTGTTGCAGCCCAGCGTGACCAGCCCGAAGTCGACGTTGCCCGGGATGACAGCGATCTCTGCGATCGCGCTACGGGCCTGCAGGTTCACTCCGCACAGTCGCGTAGAGCCGCTGAACCCGCCCGGCAGGACACCGCACGAGACGGTGCTCGCGTAGGGGTCGCGCACATCCACGACCACGGAGCCGGCGTCGCCGAACGTCTCGGAGAGCGGGGTGAGCGTGCGCGGGAAGTAGGACGCGGTGATCTCGATCTCGTCGCCAGGGGCGAGCGTCTGCGGAGGCGCGGGCGCAGCGCCCTCGAACGCGAAGTAGTTCGAGAAGATGAAGTCGAAGATCGAGGTCTCCAGTTGCGCGGAGCGTACCTCACAAGGGCCGGAGCCCACGTTGCGCATGATGGCGGTGCCTTCGCGGCGCGAGCCACGCGGGACGGTACCAAAGTTGATCGTCGGCGGGATGACGCGGATCTCGCAGACGGGCGCTTCGGCGCGGAAGCCCTGCATCTGGACCGTGACCTCAGCCGTCGAGGGATCGTTGGTCGGCAGCACCAGCACAGCGCCGTAGAACCCGTCGTCCAATTGCTCGGCCTCCGTGAGGGGGTCGAAGCGGACCTTCAGCGTGTGCGACTCGGCGGGCGCCAGCGTGGACGGCAGGAGCTCGGGGCTGACGAGCGTGAACGCGAACGGGGGCGTGGCACCGCGCGGCGGCAGGAACTGCAACGGGTCCAGCGTCAGGTCGTCCGAGCCCGTGTTGCGGATCGTGATCGCGCGCTCGACGGGGCCGAAGCCGACCGCCACGAGGCCAAAGTCCACGAGCGTGGGGAACACCTCCAGGCGCGGCGCGGACGATTGGCCGGCCAGGCGCACGCTCTGAATCGGAAGCTCGGGGTCGTTGGAGCGGACCACCAAGGTCTCCACGTCCGGCGTGTTGTCCGCCGGGGTGTACTGGACCAGGATGATGGTGGACGCGTCGGGCTCAAGCTCGAACTCCGTGGAGTTGTCCCACGGCTCCCCGTCGACGCTGAGGATTTGAATCTCGTCGTCGCCGTCGAGGGGGTTCGGAGCGATGCTGATCGAGTTGAGTACGGCGACCGCTTGGCCCTCGTTGGTGGCCGTGATCTCGGCGGTGACCGGCGTGCCGATGGGGATGGCGCCAAAGCCGACGTCGGACGGCGAGAGCACGAGGTAGGGCGTGAGCGCGGTGCCGGTCAGCTCGATGAAGAACTTGCCGTTCTCGCAGTTGTCGGCGTCGCAATCGACGATCACGCGGTCGTTGTGCACGCCGCCGGTCGCGGGCGTGTAGGTGACCGTGAAGTCCACCGCGCCGTCCGCGTCCACCGACTCGGGCAGCGAGTCCGGAAGGTCCGACAGGCTGAAGTGCGACAGCCCGGTCTCCAGGCGCATGCCCGTGATTTCAAACGGGCCGGAGCCAATGTTGAACAGGGAAACCGGGACTTCGATCGGCTCGTTCAGGCGGTCAGCCGAGACGTCGACGAAGCGCGGGTTGGCGTCGATGCGCGACGACTGGCCAGGCGAGGTGACGTTGATCTCGGCGCGCGAGTCGTTCGCTGCGTTGGAGGTGATCACGATGGTGGCCGAGTCCGGCGCCTGGTCCTGCGGCGCGTAGGTCACCACGAGGGTGGCTTCTTCGCCGGGCTGCAGGCGCAGGTTGTCGAGGCCCGAGACCGAGAAGTCCGAGGCGTCGCCTTGCCAGCGCCAGCTGCCGATCACCAGCTCACCATCACCGTCGTTGCCGACCGTCACCCACAGGTCTTGAGTGTCGCCGAGCGGGATGACATCGAAGATGAGAGACGACGGATTCAGCTGAATCGTCGGCCGCAGTCCCTTGCTGATCGACTGTCCGCAGCTGTTGCAACCCGATGCGAACACCGCCATGAGGGCGAGCGCAAAGAAGGTGAAACGAAAGCGGAGCGTTGAGACGGAGTCTTGCATGGTGGATACCCGGTGATTTCGAAGCGACAGGAACCTACCAGTGCCCCCGATTCGGGTCAACGCGCAGAGCCTGGGATTCCCGAGCGATTCCGCGCCCCTACCTTCCGCGCCATGCGTGGTGTTCGGGCGTGCGTCGCCGTCCTCGGTTGCGCCGTCCTCGTCTTGCTCGCCGGCTGCCGCCCTTGCGCCAGTGTCGCCGACGGTTGGGAGGCCGCGCTGCGCGACGAGCTGGCCGTCGTAGGCGCTGGAACCCAGGTGGACACTGGCGTTGGTGACCACGCGCGCCTCACGCTCTCCAGCGAAGCGTTCCGTTACGCCGCCGCGCCTTTGAGCGAAGTCGAGGTGTTTCGCCCCACCAATGAGCAGGTCGCGTTCGCGTTCGGCGGCCGCCGAGCGGTGCTGGACGGCGAGCTGCTGCTCCGGCTCACCGCCGTGTCGCTCGTCCCCGGCGATCCCGAAGATCCCGTCGAACGTGTGGTGTTGCTCGAGCTCCAGAGCGTGGTGGTCGTGGTGCTCGACGCCTACGATCGTCGCGCCACGTACACGACCACTGGCTCGGGCGTCGCCATCCGCGCGCCGCTCGTGTTCGTGGACGACGAGGGCGCGCCGACCCTCTCGATCGACCTTGAGAACGCGGTCATCGACTCCGTGGAGTTCGACGCCGCTGGCCTCCCGGAAGGCTTCGCCAGCATGCCGGATGTGATCGCCAGTGACCTCGCCCGTACGCTCGTCGAGAACGCGCTCGAAGCCGCGCCCGACCGCCTCTCGGTGTTTCGATTCGCGCCCATCCAACTCGGCTGGGCCGAACTCACGCTCGCGCCGTCCTCTCTGAACGTCGCCGCCGACGCGGGCTCCGTGTCGCTCGGCGTCGTCACAAACCTCCGGCCCGAAGGCGTGCTTCCAGACCTCCGCCCGCGCGACGCGACCGACTTCGGCGACCAGCCGCTGTTCGAGTACGTCGTCAACCCGGGACTCTGGCGCGCGTCGCTGCTCCATCTACACGTGATCGGCCGGCTGCCGCGCCGCTTCAACGCGACCGGAGATGCGGACATCGACGGCGCCTACGGGGTGGTCGTGCGCGAGGCGTCTCTGCTCACGGAGAGCGTGCACCTGCAGCTGACCGGCTTCTGCACCAGCGGCAATTGCAGCATCAAAGACTACGCCTCCAGCGGGCCGCTCATGGTCACCGGAGACGGTGTCGCCGTGGGGCTCGTGCCCGCCGGTGGCTCAAGCGGGAGTGTGGCCCCGTTCGTGCCCGCCACCCTCGCCGCGGGCCGCGATACCGCTCGCGCGCTGCTCAACCCCGCGCCGCTCGGATTGCAGGCCGCCCGCCAGCTCGCGCTGGAGATCTCCAGCCTGGAGACGTCGCCGACGGCGGTCCGGCTGCGAGGCTCGGTGGTGCTGCAAGAGACCGACCTGTACTAGTCGCGCCGCGCTCGCATCGACCGGTCGGCCGCGGTGCTCGCATCGAGCGGCGCTCGAGCTACTCGACCTCGATCGTGTCGACCAAGACGCGGTTCTGGGACGCGCTGCCGACCACTTCGAGGCGGTCGTCTCCGCGGAAGAAGCCCAGGTAGACGTGGTAGGTGCCCGAGGGATCCGCGCGGCTGACGTCGATGTCGAACTGATCGCGCACGATCTCGCCCGGTACCCAGTTTCGCATCGGGTAGTAGCCGTGCACGGGGTCGTGGTCGCCGTTCAGGCGGTTGCCGCCGAGGTCCACGTGGATGAACATCTCGTAGTTGGCCGCCGGGCGCTCGATCACTTCCCAGTAGGTTGTGACGGTGAACTCGCCGCTGTCGATGGCGTCGATCATCTCGTGTCCGACGTACCGGAGCGTGTTGCCGCCCACGAGGATCTCGTCGTCCGTGAGCTCCACGCCCTCAGGCAGGGTCTCGCGGGTGAACACGTTCTCGGCGATCACGCTCTCGTCGCGCTCTCCGGCGGCCTCGTCGAGTTGGTTCGATAGCAGGACGTAGCGGCTGGAGCGGCCGTCGACGACGAAGAATGGGAGGCCTTCGGCGCACTCGTCACCGTCGCGTACGCTCTTCACCGCGAAGTGGGCGTCGGCGAGCTTGTCGAACGGGATCACGGCGAACACGCGGTCCTCGTGCTCGCAGAACAAGCCGCGGAGGTCGGCGATTCGGTTCAAGCGCTCGATGCGGCCTTCGCCGAGGTAGTAGGAGTTGTCGTTGGAATCGATCCCCGCCACGTACAGCGGGCCGTCTTCCACGTTCAGCCGGTCGAAGGTGTCCATGAGGCCCTTCTGCGACAGGTGGTCCGTCACGTCGGGGACGTCGACGTAGGCCAGATGCACGCCCCATGAGGCAGCGGCGAACGTGAACATGACGACGCTGGCGGAGGCGACGTGCCACACGCCGAGCCGGCCGGTGAGCACGTCGTGTACACGGAGCAAGAGGCCGCCGATGGGGCGCAGCACGCGTCGGAACAGGCCCAGGACTTTGCCCACGAGGCCGCTGCCGGGCTCTGCGAACGCGTTGTGCATCATGTGCCCGATGCGGCCGAGGTTCATCACCGGTGCGCCGAACGTGAGCACCAAGACCAGGGCCCAGGCGAGCATGAAGAACTTCATGTGCGCGAACGTGTACGTGGGCGGGAACTCCACCGCGCCGTCGGTGAGCAGGCGCTCGAAGACCACATGCGGGCCCGGGCGGCCGGAGTCCTCGTTGAACGCGCCGCGCACGTCCTTGCTGGTCATACCGAGGAGCATCATGCCCGTGAGGCCGGCCATGTAGAGCGTGAACAGGTTGCGCGAGAGCATGTCGCGGAAGCGCCGGTCGCCGAGCGCGAGGCCGACGGCCGCCGTCATCGGGAAGCCGAGCGGGAAGGCGTAGCTGCCGGCGAGCGAAGCGCCGAGGCCGAACACCAGGAACCCGGTGATCATCCAGATCGTGAGCAGCTGCTTGATGGAGCGCGCGCCCTCGCTGGGGTCGTCGGTCTCGGAGTCGGGGCCGTCGAACGAGCGGAACAGGTACGCGAACCCGAAGGGCACGAGCATGACCGTGGGGAACGCCGAGGCGCCGACCAGGCGGATGAGGACGTCGAACGTCACGTGCTCGGGAAGGACGCGGCCGGACAGGAAGTCCGTGTACAGCACGTATGGGATGGCTTCCGAGACGCTGCCGGCGGCTTCGACGAGGGTCGCGAACGGCATGCCGACGAGCAGGCAGAACAGCACCGCGGCGATGGGCGTGTAGACCTTGTGGAACAGCACGCGCGCTTGGCTGCCGGGCAGGGCGGCGATCAAAATGCCGAGCGGGACGCCGAGCGCGGCGCACACGCCGATGACGTCTTTACTGGCGCCCCAGCCCATCTCGAGGAAGACCAGCAGTGGCCCGACGACGCCGAGCGCCGTGATGCCGAGGCCGACGGCCAGGGGGACGACGGCGGGCTTCCGCTCGGGGATTCGTGCGCCCACGCTGAACAGTGCGATGGCCGCCACGGGTACCGCCAGGCCGAGGACGCCGCCGGCCCAGAAGCACAGGGCCAGGGCGGGCCCCATCAACACGGTGGCCGCGGGCCGCACGCGGTCCCAGCCGCCGAGGATGGCGCACGCGAGCATGAAGGTGATGACGACGGGGGCTTCGTACGCGGCGTGGCCGGCCAGGTTGGTGCTGGCGAGCAGGATGACCGGTGCGACGCCGAACAGGGCGCCGACGCAGAACGCGCGGAGCGTGCCGAAGAAGCGCTGGAAGACCACGAATCCGCTCATCGCGGCGGTGATCATGAGCAGCGCGAGCGGCAGGCGGAAGCCGAACTCGCTGCCGCCGCCGATGCGGTAGCCGAGCGAGAGCAGGAAGGTCTCAAGCCAGGGGCGGCCGAGCAGGGCGCCGTCGCGCATGGGCGCGAACGGGCTCACGCCGTCGGTGGTCGCGACAAAGCGGCCGAGCGTCGCGAGGGATGTCTCCCACGGCTCCCAGAACCCGAGGCGGGCGGAGGGGATCAGGTAGAGCGCTGCGAGCAGCACGGCGAGGGCCAAACCCGCTGGAATCGCGTGTCGGGAGGAAGGGCCCATGGGGCTCGCCTCAGCGGCTACGGGGCGAGTGTCGGGAGACGACATGAGGGCGCTCGGTCGGACAAGAGAAAAGTCGGGACGCTCGCCGGGTTTGCCTCTTCGGCCAGCGTGGGCGAAGCTGTCGGGACTTCTTAACCCCGGCGCGCGGAGCGCGGGACGTTATCGGCGCCCCTAAGGGGTGTCAAGCCGCGGAATCGCATGCGTATTGACCTTATCAACGGCCCCAACCTGAACCTGCTCGGCACCCGCGAGCCCGAGGTCTACGGCAGCACGACGCTCGCTGAGCTGGAGGCGGATCTGACCGCGCGCGCCGCGCAATCCGGTGTGGCGCTCGACTGTTTTCAGAGCAACCACGAGGGCGCCATCGTGGATCAGATTCACGCGGCCGCCGCAGCGGGCAGCAAAGGCGTGATCATCAACCCCGGCGCCTACACGCACACGTCCATCGCGCTGCGGGACGCCCTGCTCGGCACCGGCCTGCCGTTCATCGAAGTCCACATCTCGAACGTGTACGCCCGCGAAGAGTTCCGGCACCGATCGGTGCTGCGCGACGTCGCCCAGGGCGTGATCGTGGGGCTCGGAATGTTGGGCTACGGATACGCGCTCAGCGCCATGATTTTGCGCGCTCAGAAGTAGCGGGGCGTAACGGTGAGCGCAGGATCTTGCCCGTTCCCTCTTGGCATCGACGCATTCGCGCGCTAGTCCGGCGCCACCATATCGTGTCCACAATGTCCCACCTCGATCGTCGGGGTGAACCGCGCAGGAGCCCCCATGTACGATACCACTTCGTTCCGAAAGAACCTCAAGATCGAGATCGACGGAGACCCGTGGGTCATCGTCTCCGCGCAGCACGTCAAGCCCGGCAAGGGCGTCGCGTTCGTCAAAACGCGCATGCGCAACCTCATCACGGGCCGCACGCTCGAGAAGAACTTCCGCTCCGGCGACAAGGTCGGCATCCCGGACCTGCAGAACCGCGAGATGCAGTACCTGTACAACGACGGTGAGGGCTGGGTGTTCATGGACAACACCAACTACGAGCAGGTCACCCTGCCCAAAGAGGCCATCGAGGAGTCGCTGCCGTTCCTGATCGACAATATCTCGGCCGAGATCCTGTTCTTCCAGGGCAAGGCGATCACCGTCGACCTCCCGAACTTCGTCGACATCCTGATCACGCAGTGCGACCCCGGCCTCAAGGGCGACACCGCGCAGGGCGGCACCAAGCCCGCGACGCTGTCGACCGGCTACACGCTCACCGTGCCCCTGTACATCACAGAGGGCGAGATGATCCGCGTGGACACCCGCACGGGCGAGTTCTCCGAGCGCGTCAAGTCGTAGCCCGCGCGGACAGCCGCTGCGCGCCGCTTCCTTGACCCGCTCGCGCGCCCGTTCGTATACTCTCACCTGGGCGCGTGTCTCCTGAGGCGCGCCCAGGTGCAGATATAACGCAATCAAGAGAGCTCCTTGGCCATCGATCGAAACAAGGTCATCGCGGCCGCCCAAAAGCACATTCAGAAGGGCGCCTACCGCAAGGCCATCAAGGAGTACTCCAAGATTGTCAGCGAGCACCCGGACGACGTGCGGATCCTGCTCAAGGTCGGCGACCTCCAAGCGCGCGACGGTCAAACCGCCGCCGCCGCTGCCACCTACAATGACGTGGCCGACCACTACGTCGCGCACGGCTTCTTCCTCAAAGCCGTCGCCGCGTACAAGCTGCTGCTCGGCGTCGAACCGAATAACCTCGACGCCAAGCTTCGGCTTGCCGACCTCCACTTCCAGCTCGGGCTCCTCCGAGATGCGATGGCGAACTACCTAGAAGTCGCCTCCATCTTCAACGAGCAGGGCAAGGTCGACCGCTACCTCGATATCCTGGGGCGCGTCGTCGAGATCGACCCGCAGCACGCCGGCAACCGCATCCAACTCGCCGAAGAGCTCGCGCGCTTTGAGTCCTTCGAGCCCGCCGCCGACCACTTCCTCGAAGCCGCGAACACCCTCAAAGGGCTCGGCCGGTTCGAGGAGTACACCAAGGTCATGGAGCGGTACGTGCACCTGCGGCCGCACGACACCAGCCGCATCCACGACCTCGCCCGCGTGTACATCGACCAAGGACGCCCCAAGCGCGCCCTCGTGCGACTGCAGCCCGCGTTCCAGGTCGACCCCCGAAACCACAACACCGTCTCCCTCCTCATTCGGTCGCTCCAAGACCTCGGCGAGCACGACCGCGCGTACGCCGTCCTCGAAGAGCTCGGCGCGTCGTTCAACGAAGAGGGGGATCTCGCCGCGCGCGACGACGTCTATAAGCGGCTGCTGGAGCTCGACCCGGAGCACCCGGTCGCCCGCGCCGCGCTCGGATACGACCAGCCCGCCGTCACCTTCCAAGGGGAGCCCGGCGGCGTGCCCGCACCCGCGGTCGACGTCGACCCCGCCGCGATTCAGACGCTGCTCGACGAGACCGACGTCTATCTCAAGTACAACATGTTCGAGAAGGCGCTGGGCCACCTGAATGGCCTGTTCGCCCTCGACCCCGAGAACCTCGAAGGCCTCGAGCGGCGCAAGACCGCGCTCATGGCGAGTGGGCAGGAAGAGGCCGCGCTGGGCGTGCTCATCGGCATGGCGCGCATCGCCAACCGCACCGACCACGGCCGCGCGATGATGACGCTCAATCAAGCGCTCGCCATCCAGCCGGACCACCCGGCAGTGCTCGCGGTGCTGGCCGAGTTCAGCGGAGCGCCCGCGGCACCCGCCGCCGCACCAGAAGCCGCTTCGCACCGCAACGCGGATCCCTCGCTCGAGCTGCTCGACCTGGAGCCGGTCTCGGTCACCGGCAACCCCATCCGCGTGGGTACACGAAACGCGCCGCCGGTTGTCGAGCCGGAAGTCAGCGCAGAGCATCTGCAAGGGCTGTTCGACTCGTTCGACATGGAAGACACCGCCGGCGGTCACCGCGTGCTGACCGAGGACGTGGTCGGCGGCGCGCTCGATGACCCCGAAGACCCGTCCGTGCTGTCGCTGGAGGCCCACGAGATCCTTCCGGCTGACCTCGACATGGGGCTCGACGACGTCGACCTGTTCGAGAGCGCGGGCGCGTACGAGGAAGCGCGCTCTCGGCTGTTCGAACTGCTCGACGGTTGGCCGGAGCACGCGGAGCTGCTGCTGCGGCGCATGGAGGCGCTGCCGTCGTCGGTCGACGCGCCTGTTCGCTCGTCAACCAACTCGGACGACCTGCTGTTCGTCGACGCCGATGAGGACGACGGACAATACGCGTCCTCCGAAGACGTCGTGACGTTTGAGTCCGTAGACGCGCCAGCGGTCCCCGAAGATGCCGTCGAGTTTACCTCCGAAGGCTACGCCGCCGTCCCGTACGAGGACGCGCAATTCGAGGCCGAGCCGTACGCCGAAGACGTCGTCACGTTTGAGTCGGCGGACGTCTCCGCTGTGCCGGCAGCCTACGACGACGCTGTCGAGTTCACCCCTGTCGATGGCAGCGGTGTTGTGACCTTCGCGCCGTCCGACGGCAGCAGCGGCATTGTTACGTTCGCGCCTTCGGATGGTAGCAGCGGCATCGTTGAGTTCACGCCTTCGGATGGCAGCAGCGGCATCGTTGAGTTCACGCCTTCGGATGGCAGCAGCGGCATCGTTGAGT
>CBDUJZ010000090.1:0-21150 GCA_965367675.1 uncultured Myxococcales bacterium
CTCGCCTTCGTCGACGATACCGTTGGCGTTCATGTCTTCGCCGCCCTCGCAGAGCAGGGTCACGCCGTCGGTCGCCAGCACGTCGATGGGGCCATCGCACAGGCCGTCGCCGTCGGAGTCCGGGTCGTCGGCGGCCGTGGCGCCGGTCGCTTCGGTTTCGTTGAGAATGCCGTCGCCGTCGAAGTCCTCGCCCACGTCGTCGGTCTGGTCGAGCGGGTCGGTGCCATCCTCGAGCACCTCGACGCCGTCGGAGACGCCGCCGCCGTCGGTGTCGGCATCGTTGGGGTCGGTCTCGTTGGCGTCCACCACGCCGTCGCCGTCGATGTCCTCGCCGCGGTCGCAAACCAGCGTCACGCCGTCGGACTCGAACACCGGGCCCAAGCCGTCGCACAGGCCATCGTCGTCGCTGTCGGGGTCGAGCGGGTCGGTCGCGTTCGTACCATTGACCTCGGTGCCGTCCTCGATGCCGTCACCGTCGGTGTCTGGGTTGCTCGGGTTGGTGCCTTCGGCGAGCTCCTCGTCGTTGGTCAGTCCGTCTTCGTCGAAGTCCTCTCCGACGTCGTCGGTGGGGCTGAGGGGGTTGGTGAGGTCGGTGAGCACCTCGACGCCATCGGATACGCCACCGCCGTCGGTGTCGGCGTTGTCCGCGTCGGTTTCGCCGGTGTCCACAGCGCCGTTGGCGTTCTGGTCTTCACCTTGCGCGCCGCCAGCGCACACGCCGTCGCCCACGCCGGGTCCGTCGCACAGTCCGTCGCCGTCGTTGTCGGCGTCGGTCGGGTCGGTTGGGTTGGCGCCGTGCACTTCGATGCCGTCGATGATGCCGTCGTTGTCGCTGTCGGGGTCGAGCGGGTCTGAGCCGGCCGTCGCCTCGTCGGCGTTGGACAGGCCGTCGCCGTCGAGGTCGTCGGTCGAGTCAAACACGAGAACCGTCGGGTCGCCTTCGATGGCGGTCGTCGGGTCGTCGGAGTCCAGGTCGCCGTAGCTTCCGTCGGCGGTGAGCGCCGCTTGGTTGCTCACCTCGGAGCCGGCCGGGAGCGGGCCGTCGAGCTCCATGCGGAACGTCAAAGTCGCCGCGCTGTTGGGCGCGATGGAGCCGACGGTCGCGGTGATCACGCCGGCATCTACGGCCACGCTGCCCAGGTCGACGCTCGCGCTGCCGTCCACATACGTGGCGTTTAGGGTCGGGATGGTGTCCGTGATGACGACCGAGGTCGCCGGGCCGGTCGCCGAGGTGGCGTTGCGGGCCACGATGGAGAAGGTGATGAAGTCGCCGGGCTCAAATCCGCCGCCGTTCTCGTCTGTGACGCTCTTGGTGAACGTCAGGTCGGGCGCGGTCGGAACGACGGAGAGGGTCGTCGTGGCGTCGTCCGCCTCGTCGGTGTCGCCGTCGTCGTTGTTGTCCGCCAGGTCAGTGGTGGGCGCGAGCGTCTCGCCGGCGCCGGCGGGCAGGGTGTCGTAGCTCGCCAGCGTCGCCGACAGCTCAATCGCGCTCGGGTCGATCGCGGTCACCGCGGTGGTCGCGAACGGGAACGCCGCTTGCTCGCCGTTGGCCAAGCAGCCGGTCACGGGGAACGTGAGCGTGGTGCCTACGAGCAACGCGCCTTCGTCGGCCTCGTCGGTTTCGGTGTCGCCATCGTTGTCCAAGCCGTCGGTGGCGGGGTCGATGAGGGTCAAGCCGGCCGGCGCGGTCACGGATACGCTGGTGTTGCATACCGGGCCGTCGCCGTCGTTCTCGAGCGTCGCGACGAACTCGGAGCGCTCGCCCTCGGCGGGGGCCGGGTTGTCGGTGTTCGCGAGCGAAATGACGGGGCCGGGGAGGGCGAACGTCACGTCGGCGGTGTCGGAGCCCGCGGCGGTGCCATTCACGAGCACTTGCGCACGGTTGACCGGCGAAGCGGCGCCCATCGCGCTGTCGAACACGGCGACGAGGGTCACGTTCAGCGAGAAGCTATCGGTGCCCGCGTCGTTGTCGTCCGTTGCGTCGATGTCGCCCAGGTCGATGGTGACCGCTGCGCCGGAGGTGCCGGCCGGGGTGGCCGCGATGGACGCTTCGTTCTCGATCGTTCCCGCGAAGGTGCCGCGTACGAGCGCGACCGATTGTACGGCCAGGCCCGCGGGCGGCGTGTCGATGACGGTGACCGACGTCAGCTCGCCTTCCGGAACCGTCACGTCGATCGTGTAGACTGTGGTTTCACCGATCGCGAGCGCTTCGCCCGTGGTTTCGACGCGCGACGACGACGTGAAGTCCTTGCCGACCATCAATCCCGCCGTCGTGAACTCGCTCTCCGCCGGTCCGGCACTGTAGTCGTCCACGCCACCGTCACCATCACGTTCGACCGCCGGCGTGCCGGGCTGGCCGGTCCATACGGCCGAGACAGACGCCTCAATTGTGGTGGAGGGCGCTAAACCGGCGTCGAGCGTGCCCGAGAAGGCCAGCGTGCAGATGCGGTCGTCGGGGATCAGCGCGATGTTGAACGTGTATTGTCCGCTGCCGATGGCGACGAGCGGCGCCGCGGTGATGAGGTCCGCGCAGTCGCTGCTGCTCAGGTTGCCGGTGGGCGTGATTTCGTCGTCCAGCGCGACGGTGACCACGACATCGTGGGCGTCCGCTTGGCTGTTGAGGTTTCCGCTGAGTCCACCCACGTGGCCGAGCATGAACTCGTAGGCGACGACGTCGCTGGCATCCGGTGCCGAGGCGTCTTGGGTCAGGCTGGCGACGGAGAGGATGGGCTCGACGACGCGGACCGACAGGTCGGCGTTCACCAGCGCTCCGGTTTGACCGAAGCGGTTCATGCGGTTGGTCAGGTTTTGGTTGCCCGCGATGTTGTCGACGCGGGCCGTGACGGTCCACGTGAAGGTCTCGCTAGCGCTGTTGTCGACGCTCGAGTTGGTCACGGTACCAAAGTCCCAGGTCACGTTGTTGCCCGCGGTGGTCGGCGCGGGGAGCGTACACGTGGTGGAGCCGTCAACGCATTGCAGCGTGGTGCCCGTCGGGGAGACGGTGAACCCGGTCGCGCTCACGAAGCTCAAGCCGCCGGGAAGGCGGTCGACCAATGAGACGCTGGAGAACGTGCCCTCTGGAACGGTGGCCACGACGGTGTAGGTCACGACGTCGCCGATGCGCACGTCACGCCCAGTGAGGGGCGTAGACGCGAGCGTTTTCACAAAGCCGAACGATGCGATCGGCAGCGAGAGTGTGGGCGCGGTGACGTAGTCGTTGAGCGCGTTTCCAGCAACGTCTCCGGTGCGCTCCAGCGAGGTGGCGTTGAACGCCGAGCCGGCGGCGGGCGTGCCGGGTTGCGATGTCCACGTGAGCTCGGTCGAGATGTCGAGGGAGCGATCTAGCGAAGCGCTCGCTGTGACGTCGAACGTGAAGGTGATCGTGTCGGTGTCCGCGGACGCCAAGGTGGTCCAGTTCACGCGGAACGTGTTGGCGCCCGTCGATGTGACGACGCCGCCGGACGAAGAGATCAAGCGCAGGTTCGCGGTCTCGGAGGGCAGCGCGATTTCGAGCTCTGCGTCATGCGCATCGACGCTGCCCGCGAGGTGCGAGACGTTGACCGAGACGGTGACGGCGTCGCCGGCGTCTACCGACGGGGTGCTGGCGAGCGCGACGCTGAGCGCAGGCTCCGTGACGTTGACCGCGTTTGCGCTGCGTGTGGCACGCGTGACGCCGTTGCGGGCGAGGACCGCGCTGTTGATGAACGACTCGCCGGCGGTCGCGCTGGCGTCGTTGAGTACGACGGCCTCGTAGATCAGTGTGATGGTCTCGTCGTCGGCGTCGCGCGCGTTGTTGACGATATCGCCGAAGTCCCAGGTGACCGTGCGGCCGTTTGCTGTGACGGTCGGGGCGCCCAAGGTGTCGGCTGTGACGCCGGGCGAGGCGCTGGCCGAGGTGAGCGACGCAAACGCGAGCTCTGAGGGCAGGGTGTCTACGAGTGTGATGCTGTCGTGAACTCCCTCGGGCACGTCGAACTGGACGACGTAGGTCACCAGGTCGCGGATTGTTGCGGTCGAGGTCAGGGTCGACTTGCGAAGCACAAGGTCGTCCGTCGTCAGAGACACGTCGTCGACGAGCTCACCGGGGGCATCAACGTAGTTGGCGGATGCGCCGTCGACCGACGTATAGAACGTCACCTCGGCTTCGTTTCCGACTTGCTCTGCGGCCGCGGTCGTGTCGGAAAGCTGCAATGAGTAGGCGATCGTGACGGTCTCGCCGGCGGGGATTTCATCGATGACCAAGCCGGTGCTGAACAGCGTCGCGGCAGCCGATGTGGTCGCGGCGGACGTGTCGGAGTAGGTCGCGGTGAGCGCGTAACCCGCCGTCGGCATGACCAGCGAACCGGTGACGGTGTCGACCACGGTCGTGTCGTACGCAGTGTGGCTTCCCGTGTTGGTGACCTCGATTTCGAAGTTGACCACGTCACCTGCGTCGAACGCGGTCGGAGGGGTGGGGATGGTCTTTTCGATGGTCAGTTCAGGTTGCAGCGCGACCAGCGAAGCAAGCAAGAAGTCGGTGGTGGTGACGACCGTTCCGTCCGCGTCGCCCACCGCGATGTTGGTGAACCGCAGGCCATCGGCCACGGGCTCCGAGGTGACTTCGTAGGTGACGTGCACATCGACGACGATCTCGGCAGACGGGGACACTTCGAATGCGCCGATCGTGATGGTCAACGAGTTGTCGGCGGTCGACGGGCTCACGCTCGTGTTGATGACCGTGCCGGGCGGCAGCGCGTTGTTGACGTCGACAACGACGGTCCGGTCGGCTTGCTCGGCGACGAAGACCGGCAAGGGCAGGTAGTCGACGATTCGAACCTCTTCTTGGTCGCCCGTGGGCAGCGTCGCGCGGAGCAAGAAGGTGACGTCGTCACCGGCGCGAATGGAGACGTCGCCCGGGGTCGGCGGCACGCCGTTCACGTACAGCAGCGTCTTGGTGAAGCTCGCCGCGGCCACGTCGACGTTCGGGTCTGCCGGCGACTGCGCAACGGAGGTGCTCACGTCGGCGAGGGGCGCCGACCCAGTGATGGTGGCGTCCAGGTTGTGGGCGGTCGTTACGGTGTCGCCGCCGAGCACGACGGTGTCGTCTCCGGCGCCGGGGCCGTTGTCGTACATCTCGTCGACGCGCACGCGGTAGGTGACTTCATACGAGACCGCGCCCGGGTCCGTGCCATTCAGCGCGGCGATGGTATCGAAGTCGACGGTCCACGGGTTGTCGGTCGTAATGACGGTGTGTGTCTCGGAGGCGGTCGCGGGCAGGAACGTGACGCCGTCCTCCAGCACGGACTCGAGCTCGAGACCGTTGAAGTCGAAGTAGTCAGACGCCTGGATATCGAGCGTGATGAGGAGCTCATCGCCAGGTCGGTATGCCGCCCCGGGGCGCGTCGCGTTGGTGATCGCCTCGGTCACCAAAATCGCCTGAATGAGCACCGGGGCGCTCTCGCTCTCGGCGGCGAAGCTGGCGGTCGGACCGACCGGCGGGACGTAGGTGTACGGGCCGATATCGGCGGTGTTGGTGACCAGTCGGCTGGCCCCCGTGTTGGGGTCGAGCACAGCCGCTCCACCGAGTTCTTCGTCGCTGAAGTAGCCGGCGATGGTCAGGACGACGTCGTCGCCCGCTGCACCCACAAATTCGTCCGCTACGGCGGTGACCGTTGCGGCCTGCGCGGGCAATGGCGCCGAGACGGTCACGGTGCCTGAGCCGGTGGTGAACGTGGCGGCGGTGATGATGAATCCGGCGTCGACGGTGTCCGCGAATTGTGCGTCGCGGATTCGCGCGCCCGTCGCTGCGTCCATCGTGAGCGTGTAGCTCACCGGGTGGTTCGGGCCGGTGACGGTAATCCGCGTTGCGTCGCCCACGCCGGCCTCTTTCGAGACGCGCACAATGCTGGGCGTGACCACGAGGGGGGCCGCGAGCCGCGCCGTGATCGGCGGGTCCGAAGCCGGATTGTTGAGCGCGTCCGCACCGTACGCAAAGGAGCAGCCCGCGATGACCTCAAGGTCTTCAGCGAGCGTCGCCGGCGCTTCCGTGGTCGCGGTGACGGTCAGCTCCGAGGTCGGCACGGTCGGCGCCATGCCGGAAAGGGGATAGCGATACGCCCAGTACGTGTAGCCCTCGGGGCCCGTCACGCTCTCCCCTGTGAAGGGGTTAAGCAGCGTGCCTGACGGCCCGAAAGTGCCGCCGTTCACGGCCTCTGTGCCCGAGAGCGCAAGCCCGGAGAACGACGCCGCACCCAGCGAGATTCCAGGGGGCACCAGCAGCTCCGCCGCGGGAGCGAACCCGGTCGTGTCACCACTGTTGTTGATCGACACCGTAATCTCGAACGACTCCGTCAGAAACGGCGTCTGCTCCGCGCTCGCGTCACAGCTTGCGGCGGGCGCAGCCTGAGCGTGGGCGGATACAAACAGCAAAAGTGTGGTGCACACAGCACCTGCGAGACGTAAACGTTTCGTGCGGATCATCGGTTCCCTAGAATGTACGGAGACTGGTGCGTCCCCGTATCGAGGCTGCACCAATTCAACCTCTCCATAGGCCGCGTGATCCCCGCATGGCAATACCCGCAGAACCGGACTCTGAGCGGCTCAGATACGGAATCTATCCGGGGCTTTCAGCGACTTACATGTCGCGTGTCTCGTGGTGTCTCATGGTGTCTCACGCTGCCGGGTGTGTGTCTTTTGCCGGGAAGTGCTGAGACATATTGGGGTTTGACGCGTGTCGTTCAGCCAGAACGAGCTGCTTCCTGGCTGCTTGTGAGACACAAATCCTGGGTGGGATATGTGCGACAATGGAGGTGAGAATACGCCATTTGCGCAGGATCGCGCACTCGTCTCGTGGCGGCGGTGTCGTGTCGTTTTCCTCGCGTGAACGGGACGTGGCACCGGCGCAGCGCGTCACAAGGCGCACCCCCTGGTGCATTAAACGCCCGAAACGGCGACCTGCCACGACAGGGGAATTCGAACTTCGATCGGCTGCGGGACGCCGCCCGGGTGACGCACGACCTGCACGTGGACAGTCGCTTCGAGTTGCAGCGGCGTGACGCGAAAGGCAGACACTCGGGTCACTCGGTTGGGGGCGATGGCGCTGAACTCGGTGGAGTAGCGGGGCGCTTCCTGGCCGGGGCGTTCGAATAGCCCACCTCATGCTCGCTCCTCCGCCGAAGCGGATTGACACCCACCGCGCTGCTTGCTCTTGGGGACGCCCAATGAACGCCGGAGATGACTCGTGATGTGGGGACGCGCCCAGCCCAGAACGGCGACTGCCGAAGCCCCACACGCACCCAAGTCGCGGAACCGCGTTTTCGGCCGAGCGCTCTCGGTGGCGGCATTCGTTTTGCTGCTCTCGGCGTGTTCCCCAGCGTGGGTTCCGGCGACAGAAGCCGGGTACGCGCGGTGGGCGGGTTCCTTTGAGCGCTCGGCGGTGACGTTCTCGGAGGTGGCGCTCTACTTCTCGGATACGGGCGCGCCGGTCGAGGGCGTACCCGAAGCAACCGCGAGATACGACGCGGCGGGCGAGGGGCAGCAGGACGACGGGCTGGAGCAGGCGCAGGCTGAGCTCAGTGCCGAGCGGGCCACGCGCGCGATTCAAGCGAGCGGCCAGGCCGTCTGCGATGAATGGTCGGAGCAGGGCGGCGGTGCGTTGAGCATCACCATTCTGATCCACGGGTTTGCGAACACCGTAGACGACGCGCGCGTGAGCTACCGCGTGTTCGTAGAGCAGTTGGACCCGGTGTTGGACTCGATGGCGCAGCGCACCCTCGTGATCCCTGTGTTCTGGGATGCCACGACGAGCCCCACGCTGAGCCACTGGCGGCGCGCGCAATACACGGCGCCGTTGGTCGGGTTACGGCTTCGCGCGTTCATCAACGAGTTCACGCGGTGCCGCGGCGCACAATCGCGTCCCGAGGTTCGCCTGATCACCCACTCGTCGGGGGCGATCATCGCGGCGAGCCTGGTCGGTGACCCCTCGAGCACGCTCCCTTCCGCGCGGACTTCGTCGCGGAAGTACCGCAACAGTCCAGAGTACCGCTGGTACATGCGGCATATCGCGTCGACGGAGCCTGTCGACCCGTATCGATTGCCGCACGGTGTGACGCTGGATGTCGCGAGCCTCGCGCCGGCGATTTCTAGCCCCGCCATCTGCGCGTTGAGCGATGGGCAGTGCAGCCAGGAGGCGCCAGCGTTTGACCGCTGGGTGTTCCAGGTGCGCCCCCGCGACCGCGTTCTGAACCAGCTCGTCGGGCTGTCACGACGCCTCGGCGCGACCTCGCTCGGCGCTCGGCGCGGTCCCAGCAATCTCACGTCGGTGCAGGAGCACATGGTCAGCAGTGGCTGGGACTGTGAGGTGGACTTCGTGGCGGAGCCGGACAGCGAACGCAGCCACGCGGCGGTGGACTATGCGCGCAGCGACGAGTTCGCCGAGCTCGTGTGGCGGGTGTACGTCGCGCCGCCGGAGTAGCCCACGACCGCGCGGTGGGGCCACTCCGGCGATTCGAGGGCTACCTTACGGCGTGCGTTCGCCGTCGTAGGCGCCGTCGAAGCCGCGGGTCTCGTTGCAGTGGGACTGCGTCAGGCCGCCGCAGTAGCCGGCGGAGGAGCAGCACCGGTTGGGGTCGCAGATGCCTGCCTCGAAGTCCGGACCGCAGCGGTGGTCCGCGCGTTCCACGATTTGGCCGTCGTAGGCGCCGTCGAAGCCGCGGGTCTCGTTGCAGTGAATCTCGTCTAGGCCGCCGCAGTAGCCAGCGGTGGAGCAGCACCGGTTGGGATCGCAGATGCCTTCTTCGAAGTCCGGGCCGCAGCGGTGGTCATCCCGCTCAACGATCTCGCCATCGTACGTGCCGTCGAAGCCGCGCTCATCGCTGCAGTGCGGTTCGTTCAGGTCTCCGCAGAAGCCGTCGGCCGAGCAGCAACGGTTCGCGTCGCAGCTCGCTCCGCCGGCGTCGGGGCCACATCGCGAGTCTACGCGCTCACCGACCTCACCGTCGTATGCGCCGTCGAAGCCGTGCGCGTCGGTGCAAGCGGCCTCGTTGAGGTCCCCGCAGACGCCAGCGGTGGAGCAGCACCGGTTCGCTCCGCAGCTCCCGCCGCCAGCGTCCGGGCCGCATCGGGAGTCCGCCCGCGCACCGACCACGCCGTCGTACGCGCCGTCGAAGCCGTGGGTCGCGCTGCAGTGCGACTGCGTCAGGTTTCCGCAGTAGCCGGCGCTGGAGCAGCACCGGTTGGGGTCGCAGATTCCGTCTTCGAAGTCCGGGCCACAGCGGTGGTCCGAGCGTTCCACGATATCGCCGTCGTACGCGCCGTCGAAGCCGCGGGTGCTGGTGCAATGGGTCTCGTCTAGGCCGCCGCAGTAGCCGGCGCTTGAGCAGCATCGGTTGGGGTCGCACGCGCCGTCTTCGAAGTCCGGGCCGCAGCGGTGGTCCTCCCGCTCAACGGCCACTCCGTCGTACGATTCGTAGAAGCCGCGCGACACCATGCAGGCGTCGTCGCCCAAGTCGCTGCAGGCCCCGTCGAGGGAACAGCAGCGGTTCTCGCCACAAACCGACTCGCCGGCGAACGGGCCGCAGGCGCCGTCCGCGCGCTCGACGATATCGCCATCGTAGTCGCCGGCGAAGCCGCGCTCGTAGGTGCAGTGGGGCTCGTCGAGCTCGCCGCACAGGCCATCGGCGGAGCAGCATTGGTTGTCATCACAGATGCGGTCGCCGTGGTCCGGTCCGCATCGGTCCAGGTCGGTGGTGTCCGGAGCGGTGTCGTCTCCAACGTCCGGGACGCTGGTGTCTTCGCCCACGTCCGGGACGCTGGTGTCTTCGCCCACGTCCGGGACGCTGGTGTCGTCGCCCACGTCTGGGGTGTCGGTCCCAACATCGGGCGCGGTGTCGTCGTCAACGTCGGAGGTGGTGTCGCTGCTCACGTCCGCGCCGACGTCCGTGCCGGCGTCGGAGTCGCCGGTGACGGGCCCATCATACAGGCCGTTGAATCCGTTCGACTCTCCGCAGTGGGGTTCCGTGAGCCCGCCGCAGAAGCCGTCGACGGAGCAGCACCGATTCTCGCCGCAGACGGCTTCCGCGAAGTCGGGGCCGCATCGGTTGAGGGCGGCCAAGCCGGGGTCCTCATCGGCGTTACAGCCGGCCCAGAGCATGAACACCATCGCGGCGGATGCGGCCTTTGCGACCGAGGAACCGCGCCCGAGGGCGGCGCTGCGCGCATCGCTTGGCGTGCGATTAAAGATGCCTTTCCATTGTTCGAACATGTCTCTCCAGGCGTGTGCGAGGGAATTCCGGAGGTCCGGTCCCGTGAGGAAACGGCGCAAAACTAGCGCCGAACCCAAGTCGTGAGTGTCTCGTGAGGCACTCGGGAAAACCTGGGATCGTCCATCACCCGCCATGCGAGAAATCTCGATTAGTCCGCTCTTCGGATCCGCGCCGCCGTCACTCGGCGACGCACTCCGCGCCGAGCGGGCCCATCGAACAAACGCGTGAATCCGTGCAGATTAGCGCGTCGCACGTCACGAATGCTGCCGCGCGAACCAGACGGAGGCCGCGGTCGTGGTTACGGCCTCGCGGGTCGGCGGCGCCGCGTGCGCTCCGGCGGAGGTCGCGCAAAGAACTCTCCCAGAAGCCGCCGCGCATGGTGCGGTTCAGCACACCGTCGGTGTCGTCCGGCTCGTCCCAGCTACGCGTCTCGAAGACCCACTCCCAGACGCTGCCCGACATGTCGAAGAGGCCGAGCTGGTTGGGTGCGCGCCGGCGGACCGGCTGCAGGGCGTCGGTGGTGAGGGCACAGCTGGCGGCCTCGGCTTGCGATCGCTCGGACACGTCGTCGGCGTACCAGCCGGCGGTCTCTGTGCCGCCGCTGCTGAACGCCCACTCCCACTCCCATTCGGTCGGCAGCCGGTACCCGGTGCAGGCGGGAACGGGTTGCACATCGGTGCACATGAAGTCGCCCACACAGTGGGTCTCTGTGGGCAGGCACCCGGCGCCGAACGTGCCCGTGCAGCCCGTCATCGTGTAGCACGCGCTCAGGCCCTCGGCCGTGGACCGCAGGTTTGCGAAGTGCACGGCGTCCCACCAGTTGATGCCGTTCGCGGGGCAATCGTCGCCGCAGCCGTCGTCGCGCCACGGCGTCTCCGCAGTGATGCCGCTGGTGACGGCGCTCCATGCCGCGCGGGTGACCTCGGTGGCGGTCATCCAGAGGGGGCGCTCCATGCCTCCGATGACGTCGGGCTCGTTGTCGCCCGTGATGGGCGGCACGGGCAGCAGTGTACCGGCGCCCGCGGGAACGACGACGAGGTCGCCGGGCAGACACAGGCCTTCGTGGCAGTTGCCCTCCGCACACCATCCGCTGTCGGCACATGGGCCGCCGACCGCAGTGGTTCCGGTTCGAAGCCGGCCGACCGTCCACCCGGAGGTGTACGTGGCCATCTCGGTTCCGCTGATGGTGGTCCGAAGCTGGACGGCGTTACCCACGAACATGGCGTCCGTCAGCGTGATGCCGGCGGCGTCTGTCCCGCTCGCGACGACGGTCGGCGGTGCGGCAGACGCGTCGACCATTTCCCAAGTGTAGGTGACGTCATCGGGTACCGAACGTTGGCCCGAGACGGCCACTCCCGCCGACACCTCGTCGTTCGCGTTGAACGCGCGAACCTCGAACGTGTGGAGGTCGCCCGGACTCATGTAAGCCGGACAGGTCGCTGACACATGCGTGGGGGCGGTTTGATTGGCGATGGTCGGTGCGCCGCCCGCGCAGCCGAGCGTACTCGGCGGGGTCGCGGCGGCGTGGACGTAAACGTATGTTCCGCTGACGGCGTCTTGCCAGGGGCCTTCGTTGACGCGGAATTCGAAGCGCGTGGCGCCCGGGGTGCGTTCCCATGTGAACGCCAAGTTCTCGGGGGTTTCGACGGCGGCCACGTTGACGGGGTTGTCGGGTGGGGCGTCCATTGCGAACTCCGAGTGACCGGTGTTTCCTGCTGGGCTCACGGTGCCTTCTGGGCTCTGGCCGCCTACGCCGCCCGCGCCGCCGCCCGCGGATTGGAACGCGCACGCGATTGTAGCGGGGGAGTCCCCATGCCAGACGAAGATGCCCACGGATGCACCTCCGTTACCTCCGGTGCCGCCGGCGCCTCCGCCGCCGACACTGCCATAGCCTCCCAAGCCGCCGCGCACATTCGCGATCGCTGGGTCACCTTCGCCGAGGGCGCCCGCACCGCCTGCGCCGCCTGCGCCGCCCACGCCGCCGTCGCCGCCGTCGCCGCCCGCGCCTCCACGCGCTGTGACAAACGTACAGCCGTCAAACGAGAGGCCGTCGACGTCGACGAGCAGAGCGCCGAACGCACCGCCGCCGCTTTCGCCCGGTGTGCCACCCTGGCCGCCGCAACCGCCGCTTCCGCCGCCGCCTCCGCCTCCGCCGGTGCCATGGCAGCCTTCCTGGCCACTACCGCCGCCACTGGCTCCTCCGCCTCCACCGCCGGGCCCGACATAGCCCGCCGGACCCGGATTGCCGGGCTCGGCTCGCCAATCTAGCGTGTCGACGGTGAGCCAAACCCCGTTTGCACTCGGAGGGGTATCGGGAGCGTCGCCTTCTGCGCCGGAGATGGTGCGATCGCCTCTACCTCCAGCGCGCGCCGAGTACGTGCACAGGCCCGTCGCCGGTGCTCCGCCAGAACCTCCGCCACCGTGCGCCTCGCCGTCGCTGTCGCCGTATTGGCCGACCTGTCCCCTGGCGTCATACACGCCGCTGCCGCCGGCGCCGCCTCGCGCGCCACAGCTGGAGGGTCCTGGCACTCCGCCGACAGAGCCGATCGCGCTACCTCCGGGTTCACCGGCGGCTCCATCCGCTCCGTCCGTTCCGTCCGTTCCGTCCCGCGGTGACTCAGCGACAAAGTCACACGCCGCGACCTTGAGGTCGCCGTTGACGTCGCGAGCGCTGAGCGCTGCGGTGCTCCAGAGCCCGTCGAAGGCGCCGCTGGGGCTTTGTGCGACCAGCGACAGCCCTTGGAGGACGCCCGCTTGCGTGTATCCGTCAATGTGGAGCGCCCGCGCGGTTCCAATGATGCGCGTGGGGTACGCCGCGATGTCCCGGTCTGAAAAATCGGGTGCGTATCCGCCCGCCAAGCTCACGCCGTCGGGGAGGACCAGCCCGTCCTCTGCATAGTCGCCGCCTGCGATCAGAACGACCGCTCGGCCGGTCGCGACCGCAGCGTTGAGTCCCGCGCTCACCGTCTCGGCGTGGGGCACGCCGGCTGGCAAAGTCCCTGTGAACCGGGTGACCAGCACGGCATCGCTGAGGTCCCCGTCCGTACCGTCGCCGTTGCAGTCCAGGTAGCTGACGTCGGGCCAATCGTAGCCGCCGTCGCAGGCCGAGGGGGTGCGCCAGCCGCGGTCGGCCACCGAGATGGCGTCCACGGTTCCAGCGGCTCGCACGCGCGCTCGGTACCAGCGGCCCGCGCCGTCTAAAGGCGCGCCATGGTCGACAACCGCAGCGCCGAAGCGTCCGATCGACGAGAAGCCGGTGGGGGAATCGTCGATGGAGCGCTCCCAGTCGATCGTGAACCCCTGCGGCGTGCGGTTTCCGGAGACGGGTTCACTCCAAATGGTCCCCATGTCGTTCTCCAGCTGCACGCGGTACGAGACCGTGGCGCCGAGCGTTGACGTCGCGTTCAGCACGAGCAGCTCAACACCCGCTTCGGTCACGCCGTCCGAGGCTGTCGCGGTGCCCACGCTTACGCTGCCGGGAGGCGCGTTTAGATCGGCGTAAGTCGCAGCGCCATTGAGGTTGAACTCCGTGGCGACGCCCGCGTCAGGTGCGACCTCGATGCGGGTCGCGGTCACGGGGATTGGGCCCCGGGAGCCGGTGGTTTGAACGCTTGCTGGGCTAGCCGCGCCGACCGAGTTTCTGGCGACGACCGTATAGGACGCGGTGATGCCTGGGGTCGGCGTGGGTGCGACCCACGACACGTCGACCTGGTGGGGGTCGTCCGTGGTGGCTGCGAGCGACAAAAGGTCCACGTTCGGGAGAGGCCACGTGGGCGCGTCCGCGTCAAAGTACGACAAGTCGGACGTCACTGCGATGGCGACCCCGTCGCGGAGGACCTCGTAATCCACCGCGCCGTTGGCGTGGTTCCAGGTGACCGCGACGCCGTCGGAGCGCGTGGTGGTCGCCTGCGCTCCTGACACCCGAACAGCCACTTGCTCGAACGGGAGAACATTGCCGTAGGTGACGCCTTCAGCGCCCTCCGCGTAGGTGTTCACCCAGTAATTCCCCCCCGGTGGAATGTTGTAGAAGTTTACGGCGAACGTGTCCGAACCGGCGGCGACGACGAACCCCGTGCATGTGTCGGCGAGGGTCGGCGTTGGGTGCGTGGCCACGCAAGCGCCGAATAGTGTTACGGCCGGGGTGCCGCGCGAGTGGATGTCGCCATAGACACGGACGGTGTATCCTCCGTTGTAGGCAACGCTCAGCGTTTCGACCACTGGCAGGCCCGAGTCGCGGAAGCCGTCGTCGGCGGTCGAAGTGACGCTCGCCGCGCCGTCTGCGCTCAGTGTGCACTGGTAGTATCGGATGTCGCCGTCGGAAGGCGCTCCGAGGTCGTCGTAGGTGGCCGTTGTGGCGCCCGCGATGGCCGAGAACGAGCTGGAAGTGCTGCCCGTCGAGCGGAACCACTGGTAGGCGATCGGGCCTGCGCTCCGGAACCCGGATACGGCATCGGACGCCGCGCCCGTGCCGACCTCGTTGACGCCGCGAACGCGGTAGGAGTTGGCGGCGCCGTCGACCGCGGACGCGCCTTCGAGGTGCAGAACCACCGCTGCGGACGTGCCATCGGACGCGACCGCGTCACCGGCGACCAACGTGGGCGGCTCTGCCGTCACGTCCACGAGCGAGCGCGCGCCAGCCGTGCTTTGCCATAGTCCGTCGTTGACGCTCACCTCGTAGTCGCTCGCCGGATAGGCGCCGCGGAAGCCCGTGTCGGGTTCGCTCGCTACGGAAGGCGCGGCCGCGGTGTGCGCGACGACCACATAGCCGGCGGACGTTCCAGGGGTCGAGCCCACCGATGTCCACGCGACCTCGACGCGGTCGGAGTGCGTTCCTTGGCTGGCGGTCAGGTCGACGAAGTCGCCCGTGGGGACGCTCGGCGCGGGTGCCGCGAGGTCCACATAGGGCGGTCCGGTGATGCGTCCGAGGGACACGTCGTCGCGCAGGATCTCGTACTCCAGGGCGCCCGGCGATGGCGTCCAGTTGACCTCGACGGCGTCCGCGCGGGTGCCGTCTGTGGCGGTCACGTTCGCGGGCGCTCGAGGCGGGGTGTGGATGATGATGACGCCGCCGAGCGCGGTACCTTGCCCGTTGGTCACAAAGGCCTGCGCGTACACGCTGGCTCCGCCGGTGAGCCCGTCGAAGTCGATGGTCCGCTCTCCGGTAGCGAGCGCGTCCGACGTGGTTTCGCAGCGCGCGCCGTTGTCGGGGGAGGGCGCGGCCACGGTCTCGGAGATGCACACACCGGCGACGGTCGCCTCGGGGCGGCCGAGGGTGGTGACGTCGAAGGTCACGGACGCGGTCTCGGGCGCGGTCGACGTGAAGCTGACGGTGGTGACGGTCGGCAGCGCGCGCCGGGCGCCGAAGTCAGGCTCCGAGGCAACGCTCTCCGCACCGGTGGCCGAGAGCATGCAGCGGTACCAGCGGTCGGCGCCGTCGAGGGGCGCGGTGGTGTCTTGGGCGGTCGCGGTGTTGCCGACCGGGAGTGCCGTCCACGGGCCTTCTTGCAGGGGCGCGCGTTGCCACTCGTAGGCCAGCGGGCCTGCGCCGCGCCGCCCGATGGCTACGGCCGAAGCGTCGCCGGCTCCGTGGCGGTTGAGCGCGCGGACGCGGTATGAGCGCGCTGCGCCCTGCGAGGTCATGGCGCCCGACAGCGTGAGGCTCACGTGGGTGAACAGTGCGTCGGATGCGACGGCGGTTCCCGGCTGGATGGTCGGCGGTGCCGCGTCGAAGTCTGCGAAGGTCCGACCGTCCATGGCGAGCCAGGGGCCGTCGTCGGCGGAGAGCTCGTACCCGGTCACGGGGGCGCCCGCGCGCCAGCCGTCATCTGCGGGGGAGGGGGCGCTGTCGCCGGAGTCGTTAAAGGCGACGACGGTGTAGTTGTGCACGCCGCCACCGGAGGAGAGCGGCACCGACCAGCTCACGTCGACGCGGTCGGGGAATTCGCCATCGGATGCGGTCGCGACGAGGCCATTGGCGCTCGGCACGCTGGGGGCCTGCGCGGTGGTGTCCACGTATTGGGTCGACGCGGTCTCGGCGATCGCGAGTCCGTCGCGCAGCACGCGGTAGCGGGCGGCAGGTACGGCCGTCCAGGTGACGGTGACGGTGTCGGGCGAAGTGCCCTTGCTGGCAGAGAGGGAGGTCGGCGCGCTCGGCGTGGTGACGACCACACGCTCGCCGCCGTAGGACACGCCAGCGGGCGATTCCGCGAAGGCGCGCACGTAGTAGAGGGCGCCGGGAAGCAGGGCCTCGGTGACCTCAAGCTCGAACGGCCACGGCGTGGCGCCGAGCGTGGCGTCGAGGCACGTGGCGTCTCCGCCGAGCGCCGGGGTGGGCAGGCTGGAGAAGCAGAATCCAACGCGAGATGCCGCGGGCGTGCCGGAGCGTTGCAGCTCGCCACGCAGCAGCAGCCCCGTCGGCGTCGCTTGGGGAGCGGACGTGGTGACCGCGGGCAGCGCACCGTCACGCCAGCCATCCACCGCGCTCGACACGACCGGGGCCGCGCCGTCGGCGGTCACCTGGCAGCGGTACCAGCGCACGGCGCCGTCGGAAGGCGCGGAGGTGTCTTCGAACGCTTGGCTCGTGGCGCCCGCGAGCGCCGAGAAGTCGGAGTCGGTCACGTCGGCGGAGCGCTCCCATTGGAACTGCAGGTCGCCAACGCCGCGGAATCCGGAAGTCGGTGCGCTGGGCTCACCGGCGCCCCGTTCCGTGACGGCGCGGACGCGGTATGCAGAGGCTACGCCCGGTGTGCTAAACGCGGTGGGGATCGTGAGCGCGACAAAGTCGGGTGATGTTCCCTGGCCGGCGTGCGCGATGCCCGGCTGGATGTTGCCGGCGGCGGCGGCGAGGTCGGACCACGCCAGCGCGTCGCCGATTGTGACCCACGCCGCGTCGTCCGCCGAGACCTCGTACGCGGTGACTGCGGGCACCGTGGCCCATCCCGTCGCCGGTGAGGACAGGGCGCTGTCGCCCGACGCATTCACCGCGACCACGGTGTACACCGCGGGGACAACGGCCGGGGCGTCCGGTGCGTCCCAAGCGAGGGCGACGCGGTCGGTAAAGTCGCCTTGGCTCGCCTGAAGGGTCACGCCCGTCATCGAAGGCAGCGCTGGCGTGGGGACAGTCGTGTCGTTCCAAACGGGCTCGGTCGGTCGCGCGAGCTCCTCGCCGTCGCGGTACACCGCGTATTGCGTCGCGCCGACCACGGGCGCCCAGGTGACGTAAACCGCTTCGCTGGACGTGCCGGTGGTGGCTTCGACCGCGCTCGGCGATGCCGGCATTGTCAGCAGCGTCGTCTCCGCGCCGTAGGTGGTGTTCGCGCCCTGCGTCGCGAATGTGCGCAGGTGATGCACCGTGCCGGAGGTGAGCCCCGTCAGGGTGACCTCGGTCGTGGCGACCGCTTCCGTTGGCCCGAGGTCGACGCATGTGGTGTCGGCGCGTCCGACCGTCGGCGCGCTGGCCAGCGACCAGCACACGCCGTGCGCAGAGGCGAGCGGGCCGCCGACCGTCTCCACGGAGATGCCCGCTCTGGCGCGGGTGTCCGATTCCACGACCACGCCCGACAACACGACCTGGGCCGTTGCCGCGCTGAATCCGCGGTCCGGCTCTGTGGTGTGCGCCGCGGCGCCGAGCGCGGTGATGTGCGCGCGGTACCAGCGAGCGCCGCCGCCGACGGTGGACGCTCCGGTGCCGAGCACGCCGGACAGCGTTTGGAAGTCCACCGGCGCGTCGCCCTCGGACTCCTCCCATTGCACGGTGAGGTCGCCCACGCCGCGGTAGCCGGACACGGCGTTCGAGGGGGCGCCGAGCAGGGCGGCGCTCGATGCGCGCACGCGGATGGCGACGGGGCCGCCGGGGGTCTCGGTCAATCCGAGCACGCGCAGTTGCACGTCGTCGAAGTCGCCGTCGGAGGCGGATACGCCGGTGGTGACAACGGAGCCGGCGGGGGCATCGACCGTGGCGCTCGTTGCCGTTCCGGCCTCGACCCACGGCTCGCTCCCAACGCTCCACTCATACGTGTAGTCCGAGCCGATCTCGGCGAAGCCGACGTCCGACGCGGCGACGCCGGATGTGCCGGCGGCGAAGTGCGCGCGCACAGCGTAGACGTGGACGCTGGAGCGCGTCGGCGCGGGGGCCTCCCAGGTGAACGCGACATGCTCGGCGACGGTGCCTGCGGACACGGTGACGTTGGTCGGCGGGCCGGGCGCGGGCGCCACAACCGAGTCGTCGACCCACGCGGTGACCGGCGCGTCGGTGGTCGCGACCACGTCGCCGTCTCGGAGCACATCGTAGGTGACCGCGCCCGCGACGCCGTCCCAACTCACGGCCACTTGCGCCGCGAAGAGCCCGTCGCTGGCGTCCACGCCGGACACCGGCAGGGTGAGCGTATCGAACGGCGCGATGTTGCCGTACAGCGTATCGCCATCGACCTCGATCCACGCGCGAACGCGGTAGGTGGTGCCCGGCGTGAGCGTGTCCACGGTCGCTTGGAACCCACCGAGCGTGACCTCGTCGCGCACGACCTCGACGCAGTCATCGACCAATCGCTCGGCCGGCGCTTCGCGGGTGGTCCAGCAGAAGCCGCTGGCGTCGGCGGGGGAGGGCAGGCTGAGCACGTCGCCGTTGAACGTCGCGGCCGTGGCGGAGACCGCCGAGGGGGGCTCCGTGGTGAGCTCAAACGCGGGGCATGGGGTGTCGCCGTCGCATACGACCGCGTTCTCGCCGTCGCAGAGCAGTTGGTCGAGCAGGCAAGCGCCGCAGGGGCGCCCGGGCCGCTCGGGGAGCGCCTCGCAGCCGCCGCAGGCGTTGGTTACATTCTCGTCCATCACGCCGTCGCAGTCATTGTCTTCGCCGTCGCAGAGCTCGTCGGCGTCCGGGTTGAAGCTGTTCGCTCCGTCGTCGCAGTCCTGCGCGTCGCGCACGTAGCCGTCCGGCTGGGCGCAATCCATGACGGGCTCCGCGTCCCGGTCGCCAAAGCCGTCGTCGTCGGCGTCGATGAACCAAGCGACCGTTGTCACGTCCTCGTCGGTGGCGCCGTCGCAGTCGTTGTCCTCGCCGTCGCAGAGCTCTTCCGCGCCCGGCACGAAGGCGGCCAACGCGTCGTTGCAGTCGCCGCCCACGACGCTGAAGCCGAGCGACGGTGCGCACGCTTCGACGCGCTCGAGAGCGTCGTCGCCATACCCGTCGCCATCGGCATCCACAAAGTACGCGACGAGCGCGGTCTCATCGACGCCGGAGCATTGCAGCGCGTCCTCGTCGTCGCAGACCAACACACCGGTGTCGCACGTTCCGCAGGCGTCGCGAACCGCACCGTCGAGCGCACCGTCGAGCGCGCCGCCGCATGCCGAACCTTCGGCTGGGGTGTGGCATCGCGCGCCGCCGCTGGCGCCGTCGCAGATCCATACGCCGGACGCGCCGCAGCGCTCGCCGATCGTCCCGGGCAGCGCCGAGCATCCGCCGCAGTCGTTCAGCGCGACGTCGCCCGCGCAGGCCAAGGTGTCGCCGTCCGCGCACAGCCATCGGCCGGCCATGCACGCTCCGCAGGGCGCGCCGGGCGTTTCGTCGAGCAGCTCCGAGCCGCCGCACGCGTTGCTCGGAGCGGCCAAGCATTGCACGGCCTCGGCGCCATCACAGGCCCACGTGGCGTCGTCGCCACAGGCATCGCCGGGCTCGCCTTCCAAGGCTTCGCATCCACCGCAGGCGTTGCGAAGCGGGTCGCTACACTCCAGCGCCTCGGTGCCCGCGCACACGGTCGTTCCGCCGCACACGCCACACGCGTCGTCAACGGCGCCGCCCAGCAAGCCGCAGCCGCCGCACGCGTTCGCGCCCGTGTCCGCGCCCATGCACGCGAGGGCGCCGGTGCCGTCGCAGGTCCACGCGCCCAGGCCGCACGCACCGCAGGCATCGCCGGGAGCGTTCGCGAGCGCCGCGCTGCCGCCGCACGCGTTGGCGAACTGGCCCACGCAGGCCACGCTCTCGCCCGTGATGCAGGCCCAAGCGCCGTTGAGCCGCGTTCCGTCGAGGGCGCACGCGGTGTTTGGCGTCGCTTCGAGGTCGCCGCATCCACCACAAGCGTTGTAGCTCGTGGAGCACTCAACACCCTCATCCCCACAGGTCCAAACGCCGCCGCACGGGCCGCAGACCGTTCCGATGTCGGGGATCGCTTCGCAGCCGCCGCAGGCGTTGGCCGGGCGCTCGGAGTCGCAGCGCAGCGCGTCGGCGCCATCGCACGCCCAGACGCCGCTGTCGCAGTCGCCGCAGGCGGAACCGGGCGCAGCAGCGAGGTCGGACTCGCCGCCGCATGGGTTCAACTCACCGGGCGTGGTGTCGCGGACGTCGGCGCCGGTATCCCCGATATCGGTCGCGTCGGTGGCATCGTCTCGGTCCACGTCCGGCGTGGAGTCGGGTGCGTCGATGACATCGCCATCGTTCGCGTCATCACCGATGTCTCCGGTGCCGAGGTCTTCGGTGCCGAGATCGAGCGCAAGCGCAGGCGGTTCGTTGTCCGGCGCACAGGCGCAGAACGCCATCAGAATTACGGCGGTGAGTATCGCGCGTGTCATGTCCACCCATGGAGAGTTTGGAGTGCCGGGGAGGCTACGCCACAGGGGTATGGGGATCAACTGGCAATCGCTCGGCCGCTACGCCTGCTCGCTGCTGGGCCATGCCATCGCCGTTCGGGTCTGACACAACCGTTGCCCGAACCACGCTGTGGGCCGCCGCTACGCCTGTTCGTCCCGCCACGGGTTTGCTACCCCGTCACCACCGTCCGTCCCAGCTAGGTGAAAAACGTGCGTTTGGTTCACAACACTTTGTCGCTCGCCTCTGCGAGTCGCCCCGTCGTTGCGTTTGCAGCGCGCCCCGTCGTTGCGTTTGCAGCGCGCCCCGTCGTTGCGTTTGCAGCGCGCCCCG
>CBDUJZ010000091.1:0-20850 GCA_965367675.1 uncultured Myxococcales bacterium
CGAGTATCACACGTACTTCAGGTAGGGCGCCCCGCTCAGCGCACTCCTGGTTCGCGGCGCACCAAATCAGTGCACCAGCCCGTCTACTGGCCCGACCTCAATCCAGAACCAACCCCGAAGGTCACCTTCCGCGAAGCCGGTCGCCGCATCGTTTGGGTACCGCTGCGCCAGCTCCATGCGGACCGGCTCGGGCAGCGATTCCGCGGCGCCGTGGCAGCCGACGCAGCCGCCGGCGGTCGAGATTGGGACGAGCTCGGCGACGCGGGAGTCGCCGTGCGCGAACAGCGCGGGGGTGGGTTGCTCGGCGGCCACGTGCGCCGCGGCCCAGTCCGGCGCCTGGTTCGCGGGATTGCGCAGGCGATGGGACGTGCGGCCGATGCGCAGGGTCTCCGTTGCGGCCTCGGCGGCCAGACGAGGCGCCGCGTCTTGGCACGCCGCGATCGCCGCTGCCGGCCCCTCGGCGGAGGCATCTGAAACCGTGCGCATCAGCGTGGCGGCGAGCTGCTGGCGGGCGCGGCGGCCGTCGGTGAGCACTGCGAGTTGCTCGGCCGAAAGGTCCGTCTCAGAAACCGCGTGCCACGCGTCTGAGTTCGGCGCCAATGCACCCTCCGCGGGCGATGCGGTTGGCGTCGACGTAGGCTCGACAGCGGGAGTTTCCGGCTCGGGCGCAGCCGCTGCGGGCGCTTCGTTAGGAGTGCACGATATCGCTGCAAACAGCGTCAGGGCACAGAACACATGGGTCTTGTTCATCGACTTGGCGGGGTGTCCAGGAGGTGACGACGCAGCACCGCGATCGCGGGCCGTCCCCGTCACTGGCTCCGACTATCGACCACCGCGCCGCTCAGGTCGAATCAATAGAGGTCGCCGTCGACTAGGGCGATGGCGTCGCGCATCGCCTCGTGCACCGTCGCGTGCCAGATGCCGCGCAAGTCGACGACCCGATCGCGAATCAGCCGATAGCGAAGTCCCGACGACTTGGTCCACGCCGCTTCGACCCAAACGCCGTCCCGCACCAGCCCGCGGGGCATGCGGCGGTCGACGTCGTCAACCTCAAGGCCCACGTCGGTGAACGTGCGATAGGCTTGTAGCTTTGCTCCGTTCGGGCCGCGCATCGCTTCCTGTGGAGACCTGAGCAGACCACCGCTGGCAGTGCTACTCGGTGACACGACTCGGTGATGCTACTCGGCGTCCGGCGCGGAATCTGGCTCCGCTGCGGGCGCAGAATCGGCTCCCGCATCCGGCGTCGGCTCCGACGAGGACTCCGGGCGGTAGGCGCGCTGCACGCCCACCAGGAACTTGCGCAGGAGCTGGTCCTGGCACTCGCGGTAGTGCTTGTGGCCGGCCCGCCGGAACAACGCGCTCAGCTCGGGCTTGCCGATCGGCATGTCGCCGAGTTCGAGCAGCCGAAGCATGTCCGTATCGTGCAGGTTCAGCGCGATCTTGAGCTTGCGCAGCACGATGTTGTTCGTGAGGTGCTGCTCAGGCGGCCGCGCCGGGCCGTCGCGCTCGCCGCGGCGCAGGGTGATGAAGCCGTCGAGAAAACGCGCCATCGGGGCGCCTTCAAGACGCTCAAAATCCGGGTCGTCGTCCCGCTTCAGCCAGTTGCTGACCTGCTCGCGTGTCACCTCGCCGGCGTCGGAGCCAAAGAGGGCGATCATCTGCGAATCGTCCAGGTCGAAGGTGTAACGAAGACGACGCAATATGTTGTTATTATCCACGCGGACGCTCCTAGCGCACCTTGGGCCACGCGCCTAGAGCAGATCGCGACGGGCTCACCCCTCGGCACGCCCAAACCTCCGCCCCATCCTCACTGAACATGACGCAGCCCTGGTCCACTCAACGTGCGGAATCCCTCGCGGATTCTGTCGCTACACTGGACCGCGCCCACACCATGGCGGGGCCGGAACAGTGGCGACACGTGGCACTGCAGGAGCCGCTCGTGTGGGGAACATGGGGCGTGGGCGCCGAGCGTTTCGAGGTCGTACTACAGCGCGGTGAGACCGAGCGTAGTGCCTGCGGATGTGGGCCCCGAGCGGTCGGTCAACACTGCGTCCACGCCGTCGCACTCGGGCTCCAGCTCGCGCTCTCAGACGGACACATCGCCGACGCCCCCGTGGACGCGGACGACGGGCTAGACGCCCTCTTGGCCCGTTGGACGAACGCCGACGCCGAAGCGCACGCGGTGGCCGGTGCGGCCGACGGTCGCCCACCCGTGCTTACCGACGCAGCCTGGCGCACCATGGCGCTCGCGGACCAAGTGCAAGCGCTTGAGCGGCTGCGGGCGCACGACCCCGCGCTTGGCCTCCACCGTCTGCAGGCCGCCTGGAGCGCAGGTTCAGACGCCGAGCGCTGCCGCTGGATTGCCGCCCTCGACGTCGGGCTTAGCGCTGCCGACGCCAGGTTCCTCGACACCGCGTGGGTCGAGGCGACCGAACGCGTCCGCGCCGCCCTCTGGCCGCTCAGCGCCCGCGTCCCGCAAACAGCACACGCCACCCGCTGCCGGAACCGCGCCCTCGCCGCGCTCGAATCCGTGGTGGACCCCAGCGGGAGGGCGTTCGCGCTCAAAGTACACGGCCCCGCCCCGAACAACGGCGCCGACAGAGCCGCCGCCGACCACCCGCGCGCCGCCGTCAGCGCCCCGCCCCGGGCGTCGGGCGTCCTCGAACTCGACATCGCCACCGTGCCCCCAGAGCTCTGGTGCGGTCGGTGGAGATGCACGCCCGCGCAAGCCGTACAGTGGGCCGCCGAAACCCCCGGCGGGTTCGCCGCCATCGCCGGTTGGGAGCGCGCGGCCATCCGATTCCGTGACGCAAACTGGGCGGCTGCGCTGCTACAACGCACCCCACGGCGGGGGCCCGCGCTGGCCGAGACACTGCGTCGGCCCGACAAGGAAGCGTGGTTCGTGCGCACCCTGCGTGATGAGCTCGCGGCGCCTGAACGCCGCGCCGAGGGAGCGCACCCCGCAGGCCCATGGACGCCCTCCTACACCAACGCCGTGCTCAATGTAGCCGCCGACGCACTCCGCACACTCGGGCACCCGAAAGACGCGCCGGCCACCGGCCACCTCGGCGACCAACCGACTTCCCCCGTTCCATACTATGCGCGGCCACGGCGCTCAGGACACGTGCTCGGAGACCGCGCGCGAACGCGAGCCTACGCCGTTTTCGCCGCCGCCATGCGCGACGGAGCAGCGACCGCCAACGTGCCGGACTCCCTCCGCGATGTCTGCGCGCTGCACCCGCCCGTCGCCGCTGCGGTCGCCCGACTGCGGCTCCGCGCGGCCATGTTCGGCGCAGCGTAGGCGCGCCAACAGTCTTGCGAATCCGAACGCTAAGCGCTTGAACTCCCGCCCACGCACTGGGGGCCACCCCGCGGAGGGATATGAACGCCGACAACGAACTATTCGATGCGCTCTGTGACCACTTGGTCGAGGCCGGCTACGACGAGCGGGTGACCGGGCTCGCGCTCGCCGCGTGGGAAGGCGCGGACGCGCTCAAGGCCGAACTCGACGCGGTCGGACACGCCGACGCCGTACCGCGGACGGTCCCGCACACGCCGCGCGCGCAGGCCGCCGCTCCGCCGACCGCAAACCGCGCGTACCTCGAGCGCATCCGTGTGCAAGCGTTCCGCGGGATCGGACCAGCCGCCGAGCTCGAACTCCGACCCGGCAACGGGCTCACGCTCGTGCTCGGACGTAACGGCAGCGGAAAGTCGAGCTTCGCCGAGGGCCTCGAGATGCTGCTCACCGGCGAAAACGCACGATGGCAAGGCAAGACGGCGGACTGGAAAAACGGCTGGAAAAACCTCCACGCCGACGCCCCCGTCCACGTGTCCGCCGACTTCATCCTCGACGGCACGACCGATCGCCCGAACGTCGCGCGCGCCTGGGCCGGAGACGACCTCGACACCAGCCAACTCACGCTCTCCGGCGCGCCCGTCGACTCGCTCGACACGCTCGGCTGGACCGACGCGCTCAACGCATACCGGCCCTTCCTCCCGTACAGCGAGCTCGCCGGCTGGGCCGACCGCCCCGCCCAACTGCACAACGCCGTGCTCTCCGTCTTGGGGCTCGACCGCTTCGACGCCGTCGCCGACCTGCTCGACGCGGCGCGCAAGCGGCTGGATGCGAACGGCAAAGCGCTCAAGCCCAAGACCGCCGCGATGCGGGGGCAGCTGGATGCCTCAGACGATCCGCGCGCCGCCGCCGCGCTGGAGGGCTTCCTCAAGACCAAGGTGAAGCCCGAGGTGATCGCGGCGGTGTTGTCTGAACCGGTCGACGCTGAAGCGGACCACGACCGGGCCGCGCTCAACGCCATCGCACAGCTGCGATTCCCCACTCCAGAGCGGGTCGCAGAGGTCGCGCGCGGGCTGCGAGATTCGGCGGCAGACCTCGAAGCGGCGACGCTCGAAGCGGCCTCGCAATCCGACAATGTGGCGCGACTGCTGCGCGCCGCGCTCAACGCGTACGATGGCGCGCCGCAGGACACCTGCCACGTTTGCGGCACCCCGGAAGTGCTGAGCCCGCGTTGGCGCGCCGAGGCCGATGGACGCGCAACCTCGCTAGAGGAAGGCGCGAGAACATTTCGACGCGCGCAAGAACGTCTGAAAAGGCACCTAGAGGAAGCGCGCCGAATGGTGGCTGTTCCGCCGGTTCCCGTGGTGGAGTCTTGCGAAGACATTCTCAAGAACGTGCGTTTATCGTTGGATGTCTGGACCCAGATCAGCAAGCTGACCGACCCGATCGAGATCGCCAACGCCCTGGAAGAATCCCACGCCGCTGCGGCCGCTCACGTCGCGGAGGCTGTGACCGCTGCGAACGCGGAACTCACGCGGCGGCAAACCGCGTGGGGACGCCTCGCCGGCGACCTCACACGGTGGCTCGAAGAGGTACATGCCGTCGAGGCCGACAAGCCTACAATCGAGAGCCTGAAGCACGCGCGCCAGTGCATGCTGGACACCAGCGCCACCCTCCGCGACCTACGTTTTGCGCCCGTCGTGGAACAAGCCAAAGAGATCTGGAACACGCTCCGTGTGGCCAGCAACGTGTCGCTCGTCGACCTCGCGCTGTCCGGCAAAGGCAACCGCCGCAAGCTCGTGGTGGACATCGCGGTCGACGACTCGCCCGCCGCCGCCGTCGGCGTGATGAGCCAAGGCGAGCTGCACGCGATGGCGCTCTCGCTGTTCCTGCCCCGCGCATCGCTCGACGCGTCCCCCTTCGGTTTCGTCGTCATCGACGACCCCGTTCAAGCGATGGACGCCGCCCGCGTCGACGGACTCGCGCGAGCCCTACAAGCCGCCTCCAAGAACCGCCAAGTGATCGTGTTTACCCACGACGACCGGCTCGCCGAAGCCGTCCGCAGGTTGGACATCGCCGCGACCGTCAAACGGGTCGAACGCAGCCCGAACTCCAGCATCCGCGTGGTCGACGGGCGCGATCCCGTCGCCTGGTACCTGGACGACGCGCGCGCCATCGCCCGCGACAGCAAGATCTCCGGCGATGTCGTCCAGCGTGTGATCCCCGGCCTGTGCCGCCTCGCCCTCGACGCCGCCGTGTGCAACGCCCTCCGCAAGAAGCGACTGTACAAAGGCGACTCGCACGCCTCGATCGACGAGCTGCTCGACCGCAACAAACGCCTCGCGCGGCGCATGTCCCTGCTGCTGCTCGACAAGCCCGGCAAGGACGCCCGCGAAGTGTCCGAGACCATCCGCAACCGCTGGGGCGCCGACCTAAACTCGGTCTTCCACGAGGCCAACAAAGGCGCCCACTCCGGGCAAGTGGTCGGCGACCCGCTCGTGTTCGTCAAACGCTGCCGCAGCCTCGCGCGCGAGCTCGAGAACTTATGACGCAGCCCCTTCCACCGCAGGCCGCCAACGTGCTGCTCGACCGCGTGCGCGACATGCTCGCGGCCCCCGTCGATACGCTCCCGAACGCGTGGGCCCGCGCCGCCGCCCTCCTCCTGCGACAGACGCTCGAGGGCACGCTCGCCGACCTCTGGCTGCGCAAGGCGCCGAGCCTCGAAAACGCGTCGTTCTCGGCCCAGCTCGCCTGCCTGCGCGAGTTCACCTCCGACGCGCAACTCGTCGCCGACACCACGTACACCTGGCACACCCTCTCCGCCGCCTGCCACCACCGCGGCTACGGCCTGCCGCCCGCCCGCGACACCCTCCACTTGTGGCTCGCGACCGTCGAGCGGCTGGTCGATGGCCTCGCCGCTCAGTAATGTCGTCGGCGCGCTCTGCGCTCCCTCCACACCAGGAATCCGATGGCCATTCGCGGCGTCCACACCATGTTCTACAGCTCCGAGCCCGAGGCGCTTCGCGCGTTCCTCCGCGACGTCATGGGGCTCACCGACGCCACCGACGTGGGCGGCGGATGGCTGATCTTCCAACTGCCCGAGGCCGATATGGGCGTGCACCCCACGCACTCGCCAGACGGCTCCGAGCAATGGGCCGAGTCCGGCAAAGCCGAAGTCTCGTTCTATTGCGATGACCTCACGAGCACCATCGAAGAGCTCCGTGGCAAGGGCGCGACCGTCGACGAGCCCACCGACCAAGGCTTCGGTTTCGTAACCTGGGTCCACGCCCCCGGCGGCTTCAAGATCCAACTGTACGAACCCAAGTACAGCAAATGAGCCGAGCGCCCGGCCGAACTCCTGCAACGCCCCCGTGACCCAACGGCCGAACTGGTTCATCGGCTTCCCCGTCACCGACCGCTGGGTGCCCGGCGCGGTGGCTGGCCTGCCGCCCGAGATCCGCACGTTCCGCGGCGAGGACATGCACATCACGATCGCCTTCCTAGGCCCCTGTGGTGAGACGTCCGCCAACGCCGCCTGGCAGGCACTCCGCAACGTCGCCCCCGCCCACCTCGGAGCCCCATTCGAACTCCCGCTCGGCGCCGTCCTACCATTCGGAAACCCGGAGCGACCGTCCTCACTGTCCGTCGTCCCGACCGTGGCAGACAACCCCGCGACGACGTTCCTAGAGCGCCACCGAAACACGCTCCGCGCAGCAGCCGGACTCTCGCTCGACCACCGCCCGGTGCGCCCCCACGCGACCATCGCTCGGCTCCCGCGACGCGGCCCACAACCGTTGCGAGAGCGCGCCCTCGCGTGGGCTGCCGAACGGGCCCCGGTCAACGTCACGGTGCAGATCGACGAGATCGCGCTCTACACATGGACCGATTTCCGCGAACGACAGCTCTTTTACATCGTGGACCGCGCGCCGCTCGGTTGAGCGCGCGCCCACGGTCGCAGACCGAACCGCCCGGCCTAATACGCTAGAGCCCGAGCACTTCCGTGATCGCCACCCGCAGCATGCCCGCGCCGAGCGTCGCCAGAATCAAGCTGTTCACCTTGCCGACCGCGCGCGACGCGCCATCGCCCATCACGCCGAGCAGTCGGTCCATGAACAGCACCAGCACCACGTTGAGCATCGCGCCCACGAGCAGCCCGACCAGCGCCGGTACGGATCCGTAGGTTTCACCGAGCACGAGCAGCGTCGACAGCGTGGCCGGCCCCACGAGGATCGGAATACCGAGCGGCGCGATCGACGGCGGCGGCTCCATCGGCTCGAACGAGTCATCTTCGGCGGACGCGCTACGAACGCGCTGAGCCCGCGAGAACAGGATGTCGTGGGTCGCGTATACGAGCAGGACGATACCGCCGGCGACACGAAGATCGTTCACCGTGAGACCGAGCGCGCCGAACAGCAACGGCGCGGCGGCCAGGAACGCCACAGCGACGGCGTTGGCCGAAAACAGCGCCGTGAGCGCGTAGTTCCGGGCGTGCTGCCGCGACATGCCGCGCGTGAACTCCTGGATGACCGGGAGCACCGGGATCGCCGTCGAGACAGCGCCCATCGCGAGAATACAGTTGAGTAGAACCTGAGTGTCCATGTTCATTCTTCCTGGTGTGGCGCGGCACAAGGCCCGCGCTGCGGCGCGCCTAACCAGGATGGGTCAAACTGTCCATGCCTTTCCCTCCCTCGATCCACACGGAAGGTAGGCGGCGCCCGACGGATCCGGTAAGGCTGTCCACCATGACTGACGCGCTGAAATCGATGGGCTGGGATGCCCGCTGGGCCGACGCATTCTCCCGTGTCGCCGCTCCTGACGAAGTTCCGGCGCGAATCCTCGTGGAGTACCAAGACCGGCTCAAACTGGGCACCGCCGAAGGCGAGGTCGAGGCCACGCTGAACGGCCGGCTGCGCGACGTGCACGACCGACTGGAACGCCCCGCCGTGGGCGATTGGGTCGCCGTGCGACAGGCCGAAGGTGAGGCCGCCGTCGTGTCGTCACTCGTCGAACGCCGCACCGTGTTCGTGCGCAAGGCCGCCGGCGAAAAGTACATCCCGCAGATCATCGCCGCCAACGTAGAGCGTGTGTTCATCTGCACGTCGCTCAACAAAGAGTTCAACGCGCGACGGCTTGAGCGCTACATGACCGCCGTGCACGCCGCGCAGGCCGATCCCGTGCTCGTGCTCAACAAGTCCGACCTGGACAGCGCCGACGCGTTCGTGAAGGCGCTCCCCGACTTCATGCGCGGGCTGCCGATCGTCGTGACGTCCGCGAAGACCGGCGAAGGGATCGACCGCCTCAACGAGCTGCTCGAGCCCGGCATGTCCGTCGCTTTCGTCGGCTCATCCGGCGTCGGCAAGTCGTCCCTCGTCAACCGCGTGCTCGGGCACGACGCCTTCGCGGTCGCCGCACTCAGCGACTTCGGCGACCGCGGGCGACACACCACGCGGAACCGGACACTCATGCCCCTGCCCTCCGGCGCGATCCTGATCGACACCCCCGGCATGCGCGAGCTGCACCTCTGGGTAGCCGAGGGCGCGCTCAGCGAAGCGTTCGCCGACGTCGAGACCGCCGCAGAAGATTGCCGATTCCGAGACTGCGCGCACGGTGGAGAGCCCGGCTGCGCCGTCGCCAAGGCCATCGCCGACGGCACGCTCGATGTCGCCCGCGTCGCCAGCTACCGCAAGCTGACCATCGAGGTCGCGACCCCTCCCTCTCGCAACTCCCGCCGCTAGAATGGCACGGTCCTTCGAACGCCGCGCGTATCCGCGACTCGACGCCCGTTTTTCGGTGTCACTGTCCGGCCCCAGCGGAACGTTTGTGACCGAAGCGCTAGACCTCAGCCTCGGCGGACTGCGACTCGACGCTGAGCTGCTACTACCGCACGGCGATACGCTCGCGACCGCAAAGCCCCTGTTCCAAGGCGCGCTGGTCTCCGTCGAGTTCGAAACCCACGACGGCACCCCCGTTCAGGCCTTTGCCCGAGTGCGCTGGTGGGTCGATACAGAGATCGCAGTCGGCGTCGAGTTCTTGGACCTACCGTCCGGCACGCGCGCAACGCTCAGCGCGTTCATGGAGACGCTCGCGAACCTCGAAGACGACTCCCCGCGTTAGCCCGGCGCTTGGCTCGAGACGACCACGGTTGAGTTGGCCAAACGACGCGGCGGGATCTGCGCAACGCAGGCTACGCGAGGTCGATCAGGTCGCCCTGCCAAGCGTGGTCGGCGTCCTCGAAGAACGTCATCTTTCCGGGCTTGCCGGGTCCAAAGTCGGACCAGACCATCCAGCCGTCTTCGACGCGGCAGCGCTTGTATCGGACGTGCTCTCGATTGGCTTCGAACTCTTCCCAGTTGATCATGGCTCCTCTTGGCTACCTGTGAGACGTAGTGGGACGTTCACCTACATGTAGTCCAACGGGCCCAGCGATCCAGTTTTTGCCATGCCTTACGGCCAGCCGCAGCCGTCGGAGCGCTACGTTTCTCCGGTAAACGCCGGCATCGTCACGCTGCCCTCGGCCGCGACGCCGGTGCCCTTGAGGACCACACCGACCGTCCGCGCGAGCACTTTGAAGTCCAGCGCGAGCGACCAGTTGTCCACGTACCAGACGTCGTGGGCGAACTTCTCCGGCCAGCTGAGGGCGTTGCGACCGTTGACCGCCGCCCACCCTGTGATGCCCGGGCGCACCTCGTGGCGGCGCGCCTGCTCCGGCGAATAGAGCGGCAGATACTGCTCCAGCAGCGCACGAGGCCCCACCAGACTCATGTCACCGACCAGCACGTTCCAGAGCTCAGGAAGCTCATCCAGACTCGACTTGCGCAGGAAGTGACCGAACGCGGTCATGCGCTCCGCGTCGGGCAACAGCTCGCCGTTGGTGTCGCGGGCGTTCGTCATGCTCCGCAGCTTGAGCATGCGAAACACCCGGCCGTTGAGCCCAGGCCGCCGCTGCACAAACACCGGCGGCCAACCGTGAACCACGGTGTTGATGCCGAGCAGGAACGCGATCACAGGGCTCAGCCCGATCAGGCCGAACGCGGCAACGGCGACATCGAGGAGGCGCTTGATGGCGCGCTGAAATCGGAGGCTCATGGTCGTTCCTAAAGTGCCCGGTCGGGGCCGTCGATGGACGGGGCGCAATCTGAGCCCCTGACGCCGATGTGGTCAAGTGGCGCCATCCGCGCTACGCAGTTCGCGCTTCGGCGAACCGCCAATCCTACAAATGCGTAGGACACCGCTCCGTTTCCTACCGATTTGTAACCTTCCGACGAGCCCTTACGGCTCAGGCGTTGGCCGCAAACGGCGGTACAGGGCGCAGCGACTGGCGCGATCCCCCAAGCGACCACCTTGGCACACTTGGTGCTAATAAACCGCTCGAACGCGGCGAGTCCGCCCACAGCCCCACAAGGACATACCGATGAACGTGTACAAAGCAGAATACATCTGGATCGACGGAACCGATCCGACGCCGCTCATGCGCTCCAAGACGAAGATCATCGAGATCGGCAAGGAGCCGCCGCTCTGGGGCTTCGACGGATCGTCCACCAACCAGGCCGTCGGCGACCGCTCGGACTGCGTGCTCAAGCCCGTCTGCATCGTGCCCGACCCGATCCGTGGCGGCGACGACAAGCTCGTGCTTTGCGAGGTCTTCACGACCGACATGAAGCCCCACTCGACCAACACCCGCGCCAAGCTGCGCGAGGTCGAAGAGAAGTACGGCAGCTTCGAGTGCCTCTACGGCCTCGAGCAAGAGTACACCTTCCTCAAGCCTGACGGCACGCCTCTCGGCTTCCCGTCCAACGGCTACCCCGCGCCCCAGGGCCCCTACTACTGCGGCGTCGGCGGCAGCCAGATCTACGGCCGTGACATCGTCGAAGCCCACCTCGAAATCTGCCTCGCGGCCGGTCTCGGCGTCTCGGGAATCAACGCCGAGGTCATGCCCGGTCAGTGGGAGTTCCAGGTCGGACCGCTCTCCGCGCTCGACTGCTCGGACCACCTCATCCTCTGCCGCTGGCTCCTCTGCCGCGTCGCCGAAGAATTCGACTGCGATGCCACGTTCGACGCCAAGCCGGCCAAGGGCGACTGGAACGGCGCCGGCTGCCACGCCAACTTCTCCACCAACACGATGCGTGAGTCCTACGACGCCTGCATCGCAGCGTGCGAAGCCATCGGCGAGCGCTACCTCGAGCTGGTCAAGAACTACGGCCACGGTATCGAAGACCGCCTCACCGGCGCCCACGAGACGCAAAAGTGGGACACGTTCTCCTACGGCGTCTCCGACCGTGGCGCGTCCATCCGTATCCCCTGGCAGGTCGAGCAAGACCAGAAGGGCTACATCGAGGACCGCCGCCCGAACGCCAACTGCGACCCCTACACCGTGACGCGCTTGCTCATGGACGTGGTCTGCGAAGCGGCCTCCAAGTAATCAAACCCGAGCCTACGCGCTCGGTACGATGAAACGCGAAACGCGGGTGGCTTCGGCCCCCGCGTTTCGTCGTTCGTGGGACCACATTCGACCGCCACCCGGAACCGCCACGCTTCGAGCTGCGCTGGCGTACCGTTACGCAAAAACACTAGCGCACCGGTACGTGAGAAAGAGCCGCAGCCCATGCGAAGGGCCCTACAGGCCCACGTGCCGGCCCTACAGCGGCGCGACGTCCCAGGCCGCCAGCTCCGACCACACCCAAGCGCTCGACCCCATGCCGAGCAACCGCACTCGGCCGCCCGCAACACCGGCCGCCGGGCAGCTGAAGCGACACAGGTCGCCGGCGCGAGCCAACGTGCACGTCACGCTAGACGCCGTGCTCGAGTCCCACACCGTCGCCCGCACCATCGTCTGCCCGCCGCACATCACCGCTACCTCCGCCGCGCCATCTACAACCGGCGCCGTCGCCGTCGCGGGTCCCACGAGCGCGAAGCCAGCCGCGAAGAAGCCCGCCTCAAGATCCGGCCCGCGCAGCAGCGCGCGGCGATCGACATCTCCGTAGATCAACTCCGCACCCGGCGCTGGAATGTGGTGGCGCACAGCGGCCTGCGGCGGCGCGAACAGATACGCAGCGCTGTACGGCGTCGCGCAGCGCTCCGACGGCACACAACCGGCCGCCTCAGCCACGTTCACGGTCAACCACTGCCCCTGCACACGAACCGCCGACCACGCCCGCGGCCACGCCCCGCGCGCCGCCTCGTCCGGCGTACCGCCGATCACCATGCGCGCGTCAATGCCCAGCGGCGCGAGCACCTCGGCCAGCAACGCCGCGAAACCGAGCGAATCCGCCCGCCCCTCCGTCAACGCCGCACGTGCGATCTCCGCCCGCTGCTGACGCGCCACCGGAGTTAACACCGCATCCGGATCCGACGGGGCCACGGCAATGTGCAACGCGAGCCAATCATGCGCGATGCGGATACGCTCCACGTCAGAACTGCCTTCCAGGCCCACCCAAGACGACAGCGTCGCCAACGAACGCGTCGCCGATGGAGGCGCGGTCATCGCGCTCGCATGCGGCACACTCGGAGTCGGCCAAATCGGCACCCCCGCGGAGCTCAACACAGGGGCCACGGCGGGAATCGCGACCGGGCGCGCCGACGAACCAGCCGTCGCTCCGCCCGCAGCCACGCCCAGGCCATCGACCACAGCGCCGTCGACCACAGCGCCATCTATAGTTCCATCCGCAGTGCCAATCGCCTCCAACGGTTGCGGTGGCTTATCGCTGCCCGCAGCCTCCGCATCAGCGGCTTCATCTTGGAGTTCGGGCCGCAGCAACGCGCTCCGCACGCTCTCCGCCACCGCATCCTCGGCGTGCCGCAGCAGCGTCGATCGCGGAGCCGGCCGGGCACCCACATCGGCGCCCGCGTCCGGTTGCGATGCACGGGGGTCCGAGACGCCATCCACGACGACGCCGACATCGACGGGACCATCCGCGGTGCCACTGCCCTCTTCTGGCGGTCCGCCCGACCCATCGGCCAGCAAAGCGACCGGGGCGACATCATCGCTTGAACCGTCGCCGGAGGCATCCACCGCGCTGGCGACCGCGTCATGTCCCAGGCTCCTGGCCATCGCCTCCGCGAGCGATCGGGAGGCGCCAGCAAACCAGCCTTCCGCGTTCGACGTCCACCAATCACCGTGCGACGCGAGCGCGACCCGGGTCGTCTCTTTGGCCAGCAACACCGGCGCGCCGACCGCCAACACCCCCGCGACAAACAACGCGACGCCGCCCCGAGTGAACGCACCACGGCCTGCCGCCCGCGCCCGCCATGTGAAATACGCGAAGACCACGACGAACAGCACCGAGATCGCCGTCATCGAACCGGCGAGCCACGACGAAGATGCCCCAATCGCACCCCAAAGCCAGACGGCGAAGAGGGCAACAAGGGACGCGACACTGGCGACAATAAGGGGGGTACGCATACCGCTGACTATAGACGCCCCCAAACCCCTTCGCACGCAATCGGGCGCACGATTCTCCCACCGTGACCGGCCAAACCCGCCAGATCGTCCGCCCGAATTCCGTGCGAGTTTCGATCACCCGGTCTTGCAAATGAAAACGGCTTTCATTACACATCCGGCGACCCGTGGAGCCCATGAACGCAGAACGCCCCACATTTGGACGCGAATTCTCACCTGACGACCGTCAGGTCATGGGTGTTTTCGTGGCCTCAGCGTTCGCCCACGCGATCGCGCTCTACCTCCTGCTCGGCGTTCCAGCCCCCATCGAGCAGCCCACGCCGATTCACCTGCCCGCGCAGGAATCGCCGGTCGTGATCCCGGTGGCGTACTTCGACGTCGACGAGCCGCCCGCCGAGCCCGAGCCAGAGGCCGCAGAGGCCGCCGAGGCCGCGCCAGCTGCCGCCGAAGAGACCGTCGTGGTTGCCGAGCCGGAGCCCCGCGAGGTCGTTCCGCCGGTGGCCGAGCCCGTGGAGGCGCCGGTCGAGCCGGTCGAGCCCGTAGAGGCGCCGGTCGAGGTCGCAGCCGTCGCCCCCGAAGTGGTCACACCAGAGGTGGTCGAGACGCCTACGCCCGAAGTCGAGACCATCCCCGTGGTCACCAGCGCCGCAGCGGACGCCCCCCCGGCCGTCCCCGAGGTGCAGGCCGTCGCGCCTCCAGTAGACGCGCCCTCCGGCGCTCAGCCGCAGACCGCGAACCAAGTCGCGCTCGCCGATCCCGGCGCGCGTTCCACCGCCCCGAACGGATCCGGCGCCGGCGGAAACGGCACCAACACCGCGCCGTCGCAAGGCGATGGCGACATCGATGGCCTCCGCGACCGCTACCACCGTCAGCTCTCACGCAGGCTGTCCCGGCTTCAAAACTCCTACTCGCCGTCCCTCCAACGGCTCATGCTTGAGGGCACCGTCGTCGTCTCCATCATCCTCGACGAAGAGGGACGAATCGTCGACGTCGTGCTCGCCCACTCCTCCGGCGATCCGCGGCTCGACGACCACGCGGTCGACCAAGTACGCCGCATGCGCCGGCTCGTAAGTCCGCCGCCAGAGCTCGGACTCGCCGCACGCACCGTCGAACTTCCGATCTCGTACGCCATCCAGAGCTAACACGCCGCTACCACCTCCCATGAGGTTCAGCGCGCGCATCCCTGGATAATGAAACTGACTGTCAAAGGCGGACGTCTCGCGACGCTACCCCTTCCGGCTCGGTGCCTCGTCGAACTTCAGCTCTACCGCTGGATCTTCGCTCGGCCAGCCCGGAACCGGGATCGGGCTCTCCAGCATCGCGATCGCATGCGCCGCGATCGCATCCCCCAGCTCCGCCGGCACCGGATCCCGCACGCCGGCGAGAAAGTGCAGTTGGGGAGCCGAGATCATCCCGTTGTACATCTCGAGCACAAACCGGCGCTGCCCCGGCTCCAACTCCGGCGTCACCCGCTCCACGTGCCGCGGCAGCACCCGAGAATAGTCGCGAATCGGCCCCCAGAGGTCCGACATCGGCATCCCGTGCTTCGGCCCGAGCAACACGCCCGCCAACACACGCATGGTCGTCGCCTTCGACGAAATCCGCCCCAGCACAAACCGCGCGTGGGCCTGCAACACCGCTAGCGGGTCGCTCATCGGCGCGAGCAGCACATCGAGCTCCGATGCCCACTCTGCGAACCGCTCGGTGAGCAGCGCGACCAAGACCCCGTCCTTGTTCCCGAAGTAGTAGTACAGCATCGGCTGCGTCAGCTGCACGGCGTCGACGATCTCTCGGGTCGCAGTCGCCTGAAACCCACGCTTCGAAAACAGAAGCTCAGCGGCATTGAGTAGCCGCGTCCGATTGTCCGGTTCACTCAAAGTTCAGACGCTGGTTAAGGACGATATACGCCAGCAGACCGACTATTCGCCGGTGCGTCAAGCACACGCCTTTTCGGCTGACTTCGCGTGCGCTACGGAGGCCTCGGGTATGTAGCTCCAGTATCGCTCGCGCACTCCAATATGCTCCTCTTCGATCCGCTCCTCGCGAGCGCTGTCTGCGCTGTCGCGTGGTCCGTCTTGGCCGCCGACACGCTGCAGCGACTCGTGACCACAGACCGTCAGAAGCTGTTGCTCCACGCCCCGGCGTTGGTGCTACTCCTCGCCCAGTTCGTGTTCGCCCTCGCCGCGTTCGACTGGCTGCCGGTGCACGACCACCTCAAGTTCGTGCAGCGAAACGGCTGCGCCGCCAACATCGACTGCAGCGACGTCGCCTCGTGGAGCTCCGTCGCCGTTCACGTCCTGGGCACCTGGCTCGCGATGGTCCCCACGCCGTACTCGTTCTTCACCCCCATGTGGCTGCACTTTGGGCTGCACTCACTCGCGCTCGCCCTCATGTACGCGTGGATGTTCGGCGCCGCGCGCGCGTCGATCGGCGACCGCCGCGCCCAGCTTGTAGCGCTCTTCGCGCTCGCCTTCGTCGGCTTCTATCCACCCGCTGTCCGACTCGCCGTATCCGGCGTCATGTGGCCCTACACGCTGGCCCACCTGATGGCGGCCGGACTCGCATTGCAACGGGCGCGACGAACGAACGAACCCTGGCTGTGGATGTCCGCCGCCGCGCTGCTGGTGTTCGCCAGCCTCGGCAACTTCGCCGCCGCCCCGCTCGCCGCGCTCGCCGCCGCCCCCGCGCTGACCGCCCGCGGCCCAGCCCGCAGACCACGCTGGTTTCACGTCGCCGCCGCGCTGCTCTTCGCTGCGCTCATCAGCGGCCCCATGCTCGCCATCGCACAAGAAGTCGCCGACCACGAGGTCTCGCGCGTTTGGCGTCAGTTAGTGACCCAGCTCTTCCTGTTTCACCCGATGCAGTACCCACTCGTGCTTGGCGTACTCGCCACGATGGGCATCGGAATCGCCATCCTTCGGTTTCGCACGTGGGGCGTGCTCCTCCTCGCCTGGCTCTGCATCTGTCCCCTCCTCGCCTCGGAGGTGTCCCTGGGCGTCGGCTTCCCGGGACGGTTCATCCACGGCTATCCGAGCTACTTCCTGACCGGGGCGCTGGCCGCTGTCGCTGCCGAAGCGTTGGTCCGCGCCGTCGGCAAACGCAGACCTACGCATAGCGCGGTCGCGGCAGCGCTGATCGTCGTGGCGGCCGCAGCGTCTGCACACGTCGCCAAGCACGCGAACGCCTTCGCGACCATCCGTTCGGCCGTCGCGGCGGAATTCAGTTTCATCGCGGAGGCCACTCCGCTGCTGCCCCCACACCGTCGACTGATCATGCTCCCCACGCTGTATCCGTTCGCGCAGGGGCTCGCGGGAGGCAACGACCCAGTTGAGGTCGCGTTCCCCATTGAGGCCTACAAGACCACACGATTCAACGCCGCCCCCGAACTCGGCCGTCCAGAGGTTCAACAAGTCGCAGTGCCCCTCGAACAATGTCCGGAGGACACCCTCATCTACATTGGCACCGCGGCGCACTCGTGGGTCCCCTCCGAGCTCGAAAGCGACGCGTTTCGCCAAAACCCGCAGCGCAGACCCACGCTCCAGCGCTTCATCGAGCAGACCCCGATCGAGCCCGTGCGCGTGACGCGAATCCCCGCGGAACAGCACCCGCTCTACGCCCAACGCATCGCTGGCGACACCGTACCCGACGTCGAAATCGGATTCTATCGTCCCACGTGCGCCGCGCGCACAGCGCAAGGCTCCGGCGACCCGCCGCCGCCGTCCGTCCGCATCAAGCCCGGCCAAGAACAAACGATCGCGTCGTTCTTCGGAGAAGACCGACTGAGCGCCACGTTCGGCGGACTCCCAATGGCCGGCGTCGCGATCGGCGCCGACCGTTTCACCGTCTCGTTCGACGCCGAAGGCACATCGCACTCACTCACGTTCGCGCACCCCTCGCGCGTCGAGGAAGAGGCCGTCATCGCCACCACCGGCAGCTTTGCGGCCACGGGCCCCTGTCCACTTTCAGCCCCCCACTGCGCCGAACTGTTGGCGTCCGTTCAACAGCATGACGATGGCACGTTCTGGGGCGATCTCCTCACAGAAGTCGTCCGCACGCAGCGCCGCGCCGCCGGGGTCGCGTCCCGTGGCCTTCAAATCCCCGTCGGCGCATTCGCGATCTCGTTCCTGCTCGTCAGCCTTGTTCTTCGCCGCTCGCGACGCCGGTCGGCGGGAGCCCTTCCCTAGCGACCCGGCCCGGCCTTGGCATCGGCTCAGGGCGCCAGCCAGGCGGCCCCATCAGGCGGCGAAACGTCACGTTGATGCGCGCCCCTTCGACGCTCACCTGACGCGGAACACCATGCCGCCACCGGCGCTGAAACGTACCGCCCATCACGAGCAACGAGCCGTGCTCCAGCACCAAGCTGCGACGCCACGAACGCTTCTTCTTGTGCTGAATCACGAACTTTCGCGACACGCCGAGCGAAAGCGAACCGATGATCGGCTCCCACCCGAGCTCCGGCTCGTTGTCCGCGTGCATCCCGATCGAGTCGCGCCCGTCTCGGTACAAATTGAGCAGCACATGATTAAACGTCTCGCCGGAGGCCTCCCCGGCGCGGGCGTTCAACTCGGCGATCTCAGCCGGTAGCGGCCGCGGCTCCAGCACTTGGCCCGAGTATTTGTACGGCACGTCGCTATGCCAATCGAGCAGCCGCGGCTGCATCACCTCTTTGCCGCGTGCCACGATCGCCCGCTGCACCCACTCCGAGTCCGCGGTCAGTCGATCGTTCAGCGCGTCGGCCTCGGCGGTCTCAAGCCAATCGGAGATGTACAAATACCACGACCCACGGTCGAGCCAGATTCGGGGGTCAGTCGCTGTGGGAGAGGGGACGCGGGCCATGACGATTCCAACAAAATAGGGGCCGCGATGCTCGTTCCAGCCGGCCGAGGTGTCAACGAGATCCGGCTTGCTCGACACACGTTCGTAGCGGCTCACACCCGTCGCTACAGCGGTTCGATCCCGCCCGCGTCCGTCGTGCCAACACCCTCAAAGTCCATGTCCACGTCCGTCAACTGGAGCACCGGAGGCGGGCTGTGCTGCAGAATCTCATTGTGGGTCGTCCGCAGCGCACGGCGCATCGCCAGCGCCGAGCCGAACCGCTGATCCGGCCGCTTGTTGCACGCGATCTCGAGCACAGGAAACAGCGCGCTCGCGCGTGTGCGCTTGCCGAACGGCACCGGATCCACGCTCACCTGCTGCGACGCGATCGTGTTGGGGTTCAGCTTCGCGTACGGCGCCTCCCCTTCGAGCAGCGTCGCGAGCAGCATGCCCAACGCGTACAGGTCGCTACGTGCGCTCGGCAACCCGCCGAACTGCTCCGGCGCGGCATACATCGGCGTGCACGGGCTGCGCCCACGCCCGGTCACATTCATCGGCGCGCGACCGAGCGACTCCGCGTCGAGCACCTTCGCGATGCCGAAGTCGATCAGCCGGGCGTACAGGCGTGCCGCCCGCGGATTCTGCACGACCAACACGTTCGAAGGCTTCAGATCCCGGTGCACGATCCCACGCTCATGCGCCTCGTGCAGCGCATGCAGAACGTCGATGCCGATCATCGCCACGTGCGCTTCGTTCACCGCGCCGTCGCGCGCCAGCAGGCCGGCGAGCGAGAGCCCCTTGAGGAACTCCATCGCGAAAAACGGGCGGCCATCCGGCAGCACGCCGAAGTCGAACGCCGACGCGGTATGCGGGCTCTTGAGCAGCGACGTCGCGTGCGCTTCGAGCCGGAATCGCGTGTCGACGCACTCCGACTTCCGCGCGCCAGCCCGCGGGATCTTGATGGCACACGACACCCCTTCGTTGCCATCGTCGCGGGCTTCAAACACGTCGCAGAACGCGCCACGACCCAAATGCCGGAGCACCTCATATCGGTCCGCGATGCGCGTGCCCACGTCTACGCTGTCAGCCGAGAACACGTAGCTGCCCGAACGCGTCTCCGAGATCTTCTGCCGCATACGCTCGCCCACAAGCTTGGCCCGTTGGCTCGGCGGAATCGACGACGGTGGCGGACGCCGACTGCTCACGCATCCCCCGCATCGAGGTGCACGTCGTCCGGGCCCAAGCACAGCATGTATCCGTAGCCTCGGCGGGCGGCGATGAAGTGCCGCAGCACCGCCCGCGCGTCCATCGTGTCGAGCGTCGCGATGTGCGCGCCAGCCGAGTGCTTACGCACGTGGTCTCGCAGCGCGTCGAGCGACACCACGCCCGCCTCGATCTGCTCGGCAAACGCCCGGCGAAGCATACTCACCTGCTGCTCCACGCTGCCCGCGTCGCCCAGCGCGTCCTCCAACTCGAAACGGTGGACCGGCTCGCCGGGCGATGCCCCCAACGCCGCCAGCAGACTCGCCGCGGCGGGATAGAGCGTCAGCAGGCGCCCGTTCAAACGCACGTGGCACCGGCCGGCGTCCCACGTCAATCCGAGCAACGGCGCATCCGCACGCGCTGGGATCGGAGCCTGCGAAAGCGTCACACCATCGATCGTCAACGCGCTCTGAAACGCCGTCGTCTCGGCCGTGGTCCGCAGCCGCAGCAATACGCCGCCCAGCTGCACGTTCGACTCGTGCGGGTCGAGCACAACACGCTCGCCAACCGGCACAGGCGCGCGCTCAACAAACGTGGTCCCACCAGAGGACACGTTCTCCAACACCAGCCCGTCGCCCTCGTCGATCAGCACCACGTGCTCGCGCGAGACCGTGCGGTCGTTGAGCCGCACATCCATGTCCGGCCCGCGCCCAATGCGCACACGATGCCGGTTCACTTCGAACACAGCCCCCACCGAAAGCTCGCTGCCCTCGCGGACCTTCACAACGGAAAGCACAAGGTACCGCGATGCGGCTTCACCGCTCTGTTTGGGGGCTCGACTCATCAGCTCCTGGGATCGGATTCGGAGGATAGTACACCCCGATCGCCATGCCAACGCGTGACTTTGGGCCTGAGCAAACCCGCGCCGAGAGCGGCACTTTCAACGTTGCTTCAACCTTCGCTCAACCTCCCAGATACCCGACAAATCCTGCGGGCATACGTTCCGTTCTCTCCCGAACGTCCAAACCCAAAGGTACTCGAATGGCCCGCTTCTCTCTGTTCTTGAAAACGCCCAACACCGCCCCTGGCGCCCGCGCCGCCGGCGCTCTCGTCGCCGCGCTCGCCGTCTCCGCCGGCGCCT
>CBDUJZ010000092.1:0-20398 GCA_965367675.1 uncultured Myxococcales bacterium
GCGGTGGTGCACAACTCGGGACGGGTGTAGAACGGTGGCGAACGCGTGTGACCGCTTCGGCGGCGAACGCTTCGCCCCGCTTCCAGCAGCCCGCCCATGTCCAGCTCCGCCGCGCTCATCGTCTCGTTCTTCCTCGGCATCGTCGGGTTCGCCTACCTGACGTACGGTTGGAAGCAGAAACACATCATGGCGACGGTCTCGGGCATCGGCATGTCCGTGCTGCCGTTGCTCGTCGCCGACCCCATCGTATGTTCGGTGGTCGGCGTCGTGTTCATCGCCCTGCCCTGGATGCTGCGCTTCTAGGCGCGCGGCGGGAGCGAATCGAAGTACGCGTCCCACGTCTGATGCGGTCGTCCGGCGGCCGCTTCGTAGTCGCTGGGAACGTCGAGCGCTCCCTTGAGAATGCCCTCGTAGATGCCGGCGATGACCCCGCCCATGAACGGCCCGAGCTCGTTCACGCGGTCTTCGAGGTACGCCTCCACAGACATCGAGCGGTACGTCAGGTGGGTGCCGAACACGCGGTTCAGGTACGTCGCCAGCTCGGCCTGGGTGATCGGCGCGCCGTGTAGGTTGTAGGTGTGGCCGTTGTGCTCCGGGCCGGTCAGCATCTGCGCGTAGGCGTAACCGAGCTCACCGCGCGTGGTGTAGCCGCAGCGGGCGTCGCCGGCGCAGTTGGCGATCTCGCCGCGGGCCTCGTACGTGTCGATGTACTCGACGTCGGGCTCCACATAGATTCCGTTGCGGCCGATGACCCACTCGAGCCCGCTGTCGCGCACGTCGGCCTCGGTCTGGCGGTTGCTCTGCACGACGGGCGAGAACGCGGTGCCCTCTTCGAGCCCCTGAATGCTGGTGTAGACGATCTTTCGGACGCCGTTCGCGCGCGCAGCCTCGATCACATTGCGGTGCTGCTGAATGCGTTTGTCGGGGGTGTCCATGCCGGACACGAGCAGCACGGTGTCGACGCCGACGAGAGAGGTTTTGAGCTGGTCAGGCTGCCCGTAATCGCCGGGCCGGACCTCAATGCCGAGCCCCTGAGCCTTGGACGGAGTGCGGGCGAGACCGACGACGGAGGTGGCGCCGACGGTGCGCTTGAGCGCCTCGGCGATGTTGCCTCCAAGCTGGCCAGAGACAGCGGTAACAGCGATCTTCATGAGGTGTGTCCGGGTTCCGTCGTGAAGTTGATCGAGCGCAAAAACTCCCGTGATTGCAGACCGGGGGCGCCGCGCACGGCAGCGGTAAGCACGAAGTCGTCAGGATAGTAGGCCCGAACGAGGGTCTCGAGGCGATCAGGGTCAGAGACCACGACAGGGCGAATCGTCGGTCGAATTCGCACCAGTGGCACGCCCGGAACTCCGATACGCTCGGCCAGCGCGGCCCAGTCCTCGCCCAGACGCTCGAAGCACCCGACCGTGTCGACGGCCACCACGCCGTCGATCGCGAGCAGGCTCCATTGTGTGGGCAAGAACGCGTCGCGAAACGCGGTGTCGATGGCCGGCCACACCCGCTCCGCTCGGTCGACCCAATAGGCGAGCGCGGAATCGTCGGAAGCAGCGTCCTGAGCGGCGTCTTGAGCGGTGTCCGCCGAAATAGCCCCCGCATCGAGCAGTGCGCACCAAGATTTCAAACGTGCGATGGGGCAACGAACGACCGCGAACTTGAACCGCGTATCGAACGCCGAGCCCAGCGCGGCGCGGGCCTCTGCGACCCCAGCGTGCTGGACGCCGAGCTCACACGCGTTGGGCAGATTCGCCCTCAAAACCTCGGTGATCGCCACGCCAGCAGTGCGTGGAATGTGAATGAAAACGACGGATTTGGAGACGATCATGGTGCGCGTTTACTCAGGGCCGGACTCGCAACGAGCGCCGTCTCTAGCGACCGGTCGGTTTGCTTCCTTTGCGAGCCTTCCGCGCCGCCGGACGCGGTTTGCCGGGGCCCTTGGCACCCGTCGCCTTGCTGGCGATGTAGACCACGTGTTTGCGCCCGCCCTGGCCCGGCCGCTGGCGATCCACCGTGAACTTGGCCGTCTGCAGGCGCTTTTCGAACGCGCGGTCCGGGTCTTCGGACCACACCGCCAGCACGCCGCCCGTGCGCAGCGCCGACCGGCAGTTTTCGAGCGCCTGCGCGCCGAACAGGTGGTCGGCCACGTACGGCCCCTCGTACAAATCGAGGATGATCGCGTCGAATCGATGCTCCTCCGACTTGCCCGCCGCCTCGCGGATGACCGCCGCCACATCGCCGACCACGACCTTCACCCGCGGGTCGTTCACGGACTCGTCGGTGAGGTGCGCGATGGGCCCCTGGCACCACTTGACCACGGCCGGATTGAGCTCCGCGGCCACCACCTGAGCGCCCGCCGGCAGGTTATCCAAGGCGGCCTTGAGCGTGTAGCCCATGCCCAGCCCAGCGACCAACACACGGGGCTGCTTGCTCTTGAGCGGCGCGCACGCCAGCTCGGCCAGCACGATCTCGGAGATGTTGGCCGACGAGGTCATCAGCACCCGATTATCGATCGTGATCAGATAATCCATCCCACCACGCTCGCGCAGCTCAAGGTTGCCCTCGTCCGTCCGAACACTCTCAATGAGCCGCCATGGCTTCGCCATCTGTCACCTTTCGTTTGATCGCTCGGCCGCACGCACTTGCCGAGGCCGCGCTGGCCATGATCACGGGCGGTGGAACTTCGCAAGGGCAAGCGGTGATCCGGGGTCGGGCGCCGGCCGCATCAACGCCGGTCTGGGGTTCCAAACCCGCCATCCGCTGACTAGGCTAGCGCCGCGAATCGCCCGTCCACAATCACGCATCACCTGTCCCCTATGCTCCTTCAGAACCACCCAGGCTTGCAGCCGTACCCCGCTCAGCCCTGGCGCATGAGCGAGCTGCCGGACCAACGCCGCGCGCTCGTGCAAGCGCCGGGCGTGCTGGGCGCCCTCGCGGTGCTCCTCGGCATCTTCACGATCGGGCTGGGGCTCGAGGCGCCAGAGCCTGCCCCGTCGGTGTTCCTGGCGGGCGGGGGCACGATCGCCGTCGGCCTCGCCATGATCGCCGCGTCCATCGTGCTCATCCGACGCGCCGCGCGCGCTCCGCTACAAGAGCAGCAGCGGTACTACGCGCTGGCGAACCTCGACACGCTCGCGCCCGCCCAACGCCAGGCGCTGCAGCTCGACGGCGTGAACACCGGATACGGCGCGTGGTGCGAGACGCTGGAGGACTGGCCATGCGAGGCCCGCGTCGGCCAACCGCAACCCCCGTTCCGCACGTTCGTTCAACTCTCCACACAACAAGCGCTTGAGGAGCTCGACCAAAACTGGGGCGTGGTCACCGCCGACGATTATCGACGAATGGTGCGGCAGCTTCACGAGGGCATGCACAGCCGCAGCTTCGCCGGCTATGCGGCGTCGCCCGAGTTCAGCGAGGTGTGCGGCCGACTGAGCTCCCTGCTCGGCTGGTCGCCCGGCCAAGTCGCCGCAGCGGCCCACCCGCGAAACGGCGCGCCGCCCGAGTTGGTGTGGGGCTTCGACCTCTGGCGCGCGCTCCGGCTCTCCCGCGACGCCTTCATGGCCGGCCTGATCTCCGAAGATGAGGCCTGGAAGAACATCCTCACGGCGAGCGCCTGGATCCACACCCTCTTCCCCAGCCTCGACGCGTTTCACGACAACCTCCGGCTCGGTCACGCCTTCTGGTCCAACGACCTGCAGAAGGTCAACGAGCGCAAGCAAGTGCTGGAGACCTACACTAACAACGCGCACCGCCGCCCGATCCTCGACCTGCCTTGGACCCCGGCGGCGGCCGACCTCCCGGCCCACGTCCGCGACGGCTTCGCAGCACAGCGCGCCGGCGCAGGAGACCCGTTCGATGACGCGGGCCCACCGGACGACACGCTACTGCACTGAACTGCACTGACGCGCCGCATCGTCACCGCATCCGCACGCGCACGCTGTCGCGTTGAACGACAACTTCGATTACGGTCCGAACGCTCTAACCAACGCAATCATCACAGCTTTCACCGCCGAAGCCATGCGCCAACTTTATCGACTCCTTCCCGCCGTCACCATCGCCCTCGCGGCCGTCGCCTGCGGTGACAACGACGACCAAAGCGCCGATGTCGCGGACACCGGTGAAGTCGACGCCGCAGACGCCAGCGGCGACACCACCGCAGTGGACGCGACCGACGACGCGGAGCCGGATATCGGGGTCGACGTTGCGCCGGATGGAGATACGCCAGACGTGGCCGACGCCGCGGAAGACGCCGATGACGACGTCGCCGAGGACGCCGGCGAGGACACCTCGGAGCCGCTGCCCGAGCTGGTCACCCAAGCGCCGTTCACCGCGCCGGCCGACCCGCTCGCGGGCACCGACGTGGAGAGCTGCGCGCTGTACCAGGAGACCCGCTGCGTGGGCGGCGAGCTGCAGCGCTGCAATATCTACGACACCGCCGAGGCGTCGTTCGTGGCCGAGCCCGACCCGCTGCTCGAGCGCGCGTACCTGTTCGACCGCTGGCGTGACCGCTACACCACGCCGTCCGGTCAGGCGATCGACCGGGACTTCGTGGGCGCGGTCCTGCCGGGCACGCCCGAAGAGGAGTGGGGCAGCGACGAGCAGTTCAAGTGCTACTGCGGCACCGGCGACGGCGGCATCTGGACCGGCTGGGCCACCGTCGCGGCCGTGCTCCGCTACACGCAGACCGGCACCGAGGCCGACTACCAGCGCTTCGAGCAGCAGACGCGCGACATGCTCACCATGTACGACGTGACCGGCGTGCCCGGCTACATGTCGCGTAACCACTTCCTGCTCGTGCCCGACGAGGCGCCGCTCACGGACAACATCATCCAGCGGTTTGAGGGCACCTACGTGGAGAACCACCACCGCCGCGTGGTCGAGAACCCCGAGACGATCGACAACCTGCCCGTCGAGTACACCGAGGGCATCGAGGACAGCGAAGGCGAGGTGTGGTTCGGCACGCCCATGTGGACCGGGCGGCCGTCGATCGACCAGAACACCGGCCCGATGACCGCGCTGCCGATGGCCTACGGCCTGCTGCGCGACGAGGACCTCAAAGACCGCATCGAGTACCACCTGACCTGCTACCTCAAGCGGCTGCAGCGCGTGGAGTTCATCAACCTGCAGTCGAACGAGGACCTGCTCAACACGCTGATCTCGTACTTCTCCGCGGGCGAGCTCCTGCTCGACGAAGGCGACCTCGACCTCACCGAGATCGACCGCATCGTCGGCTACGTGCAGATCCAGATCAACTCCGAGAACGAGGACACCTACGACCGCTCGTGCCCGGACACCGTGCAGGTGGAGCCGTACCGCGTCATCGACGCCGCCGACCCGCGATTCATCGTCAGCATCCTCGACTTCATCAAGGACATGGACACCAACGATGAGCGCCCGGAGACGTTCGACCACTACTACTTCCCGAGCATCCGCGGCGGCGACGCGATGCACCTGATGCACCTCGCGACCATGGCGTACCACTTCACGGGGGAGGAGCAGTACCGCGAGTTCTTATTCCGGGAGCTCATCGGCGAGATCAACACCTTGGGCGTGGTCCACGTGGCCGGCGCGTTCCAGCTGCCCGCCTTCTGCCGCTCCTACTTCGGCGACCAAATCACCTACGGGCCGTGGTGGGCGTTCCTCCAGCTGCTCGGCGACAGCGAGCTGCGTACCTCTCTGCAGGAGGCATTCCACGCCGAGCTGTGGGCCAAGCACCTGCACGAAACCGGCAACGTGGACCTCGCGATCATGTACGCGGGCGGCATCCCCGAGGACATCGCCGAGGGCCGCGACGACGCGATCGCACTCATCGACGCGCTGCTGCCTCTGATGGGCGGTAACGGCGGCGCGCTCATGAACGACCCGTTCGGCGCCGATTGGCTCACCGACCCCAAGCGCACGTACACGCGCACCCCCGCGCAGGTGTTCGAGTACGCCGGCGAGGACGTCGAGGCGCGCTGCCCGACGGACCTGGAGGTCGCCGCCTGCACGGCCGAGATCGCCTACGCCGGCGTGCCGCTCCCGGGCCTCGCCTCGGGTACCTACGAGTGCCAAGGCGCCGAGCGTGAGTGCGCGGTCGGCGAAGAGAACCAGTGCATGACCTGGCGCACCAACGAGGCCCTCCCGCCGCCGCTGCGCGGCTCGACCGACTTCCTGTGGCAGCGCGATCCCTACGCGATCGGCGAGTCCTACGGTACCGAGGGCTACCGCCAATACAGCGGCACGGACTTCTCCGAGCCGTACTGGAACGCCCGCCGCTACGGCTTCGTCACCGAAGGCGCCGGCCAGGTGCTGGCGTGGGAAGGCACCGAGTCCTGCCAATAGCAGGCCGGTGGTGACACGTCCTTCGACTGCGCTCAGGAAGGGGCTGATTGGGGGCACAAACCCCAAATTTCCGCGTCCCAGCGCACGCCGGTGCGGTTCGCCGAGCGGGTGCTGACACGTCCTTCGACTGCGCTCAGGAAGGGGCTGATTGGGGGGCACAAACCCCAATTTCGCTACAGTTCGGACGCCGAGCGGGTGCTAACTCGTCCTTCGACTGCGCTCAGGAAGGGGCTGATTGGGGTCCCGGCGCCACACATCAGGCGGGGGACTAGACACTCCGTGTGGGCGCAAACACACAGGTGGACGGGTGAGAACACACAAGTGACGCGACGCACATCGGCGGCGGGGCCGGCGTCATCCCGTGTTGCCACGCCGTGGGTACCGAAATCCGGGCGGCGGCAACGGGTGGTACGGAACATGCACTACTTGCAAACCGACAACTCACGACGCTCCGAAACGACGTCATGAGGCGGCCGACTTACGTTCCTTCGCACCACGCCAAACATGAAAAAGAACGAATCCATCACCAGCATCATGACCGCGAACCCTGTTACGGTTCACACGCAGCAGAAGCCGAGCGATGTGCGGAAGGCCATGGTCGAAAACAAATTCCACCACGTGCCGGTCGTGTCCGGGAAGAAGCTCGTCGGCATCATCAGCGCCGCCGATATCCTGGGCGTCAGCGTCGAAGGCACCGGAACCGACCAGCGCTCGATGGACGCGTACCTGGACCACCAGTTCACGCTCGACTCGTTGATGAAGAAGCCGCACACGATCGAGACCAACCAAACGGTGCGCGACGCCGCGCGCGTGCTCGCGGACGGAAGCTTCCACGCCCTGCCCGTGGTCAACGCGTCCGGTGAGCTCGAAGGCATCGTCACGTCGACCGACCTGATCCGCTACCTGCAGGCGCAGTTCTAAGCGCCACATCCTGGCGGGATGCCTGGGTCGCCGCGGGCGGCCGCCGGCTCAACGCTACAGGTTGGCGGCCGCCGTGGTGCTAGGGGGCATCGGCCTCAAACACGCGCTCCCAGTGCATGACTCCGTCCGTGCCCGCGTACGTGTAGCGTCGCAACTGCACGGTATCCCCGCGGGTCATCTCCGGCGTGTAGAAGCTCCGTTCGCGGCTCTGCACGGTCACAACCGAGGCCACGTAGGAGCAGTCTTGGCCGGGCGCAGCGTGCATCTCGGAGAACAGGTAGTCGATCGGCGCGCCGCGGTTTCCCGAGATCGCTTCCAGGAACGTCGCGTTGACGATGCAGTGCGGCGCCCGCACGTCCGTGCGGAGGAACTCCCAGGCCGTGGACGTCGCGCCGCTCTCCTCGTCATCGCTGAGCGCGTAGCGCAAGCTGACCGTCGCGCCGACCAGCAGCAAATTCTCGGTGAAGCTGGCGTCGTCGGGCTCGAACATCACCGTCTGGCCCACAAGGGGATCACAAACGTCGGACGCGCCCGTTTCGCCCACCGAAGCGGTGACTTGCACGCCCAGCTCGCGCGCCCCAGCGCCCGTCGTCAGGTCCTGAACCAGCGTACCCGTCACCTCACATTCCGTGAGCGTCGAAGCCGCAGCGTGGCTGGCGGGGAGGGACAACAGCAGCAGCGAGAGAGCGATCAGCGGGGTCTTCATCGGGTCTACCGGTGGTTTAGGGGAGACAGGCTAAACGCACCGATTCGCGGTTCGGCCTACAAAGTGACGATATCGGTCACCTGATACCGGCCAAGCAATCGTCTACTGGGCTTCCAGAAGCTCCAGCAGCGCCTGGCCGAACTCCGTGTGCGAGCCCGGATTCTGGCCCGTCACGAGCAGCCCGCTGACCACGGAGTTGCTCTGCCATTCCGGTCCGCGCGTAACCGTCGCGCCGGCGGCCTCGAGCAACGCATCGGGGTAGAACCGGACCTCGCCGCCCAGCTGGCGCCCCTCGGCCACCTGCTCTTCGGCGGTCGTGAACACTGCGAGTTCGGCATCGGCAAACGGCCAATCCGCACGCTGCGCATCCATGGCCGCCACGTCGTCGGACTCGAACGCGGTGATGAACGATTCCGGGTCCGGCATCGCGGCGATCAGCGAGACCGGCGCGTGGCAGATCAGGCCGATGGGCGTGCTGCCCGCGTAGTGCCGCAGCAGCGCGCCGTACGCGGGGTCGACGATCAGGTCCTGCATCGGCGCGTGACCGCCGGGCACCAAAACGCCGACGTACTCCGCCTCGCCCGACGTGATGTTCTCGACCACATCGGCCAGCACATGCGCCGGCTGCGTGCCCCGCAACTCACCTTCCTCGCCGCAAACGCCGAGCTCGGTGCACAGCTCCCGCAACTCAGCGTACTCGGCTCGAGCGGCAGCCCGCGCTTCGTCGGACGCGCCGTCGACGTCGCCAAAGTACGACGCGTTATCGCTGCGGATATCCACGACAGGCTCGTTGCCGGCGGGGTTCGCAAACTCCACCTCGTAGCCCGCTTCCATGAGCATCTGCAGCGGCGTCATGAGCTCCGGAAAGTAGAACCCGGTGGTGTACGTCTGCCCGTCGCGGAGCTGCAATTGGTCCACGCTGGAGAGCACCACGAGGACTGTGCCCTTGTCCTCCTCCGCCGCCTCCGCCGACGCTGGCGCAACGGGCTCCGCCACCGCCGGCTCGTCCGTTTGGCGCGCCGAAACACAACCGACCAGGGTCGACATCAGCAACGCGACACCCGTCTGCGACATCACCTGAGCAGTGCGGCGAGAAGCGGTGTGGCGAGGAGCGAATCGAGAAGACGACAGATGGGAGAGAACGCGCACGGAGGAAGCCTGGTCTTGGTGGGTAGAGCTAAGGTCGGGGATGCGTCGCCACGCGATAGCGCACGAACGGCGGCGCGTTGGAGCGCCCGCATCTCGGCTACGTGAACGGCGTCCCCTCTGCGCGTATTCCTCCCGGCTGCGTGCGCCCAGAAACGCCCGCCGCAGGGCCTTACTCGGCGGTGCTCGGTTCGCTGTTGCCGTCGGTCCCCTGCGCCTGCATCCACGCGTTGGTCATCACTTCTTTCAGCGTCTCGGCGCGCTGCGAGACGGCTTCGTCGGTCTCTTTCAAGCGCCCCTCAACGCTCCACTCTCCGTCCGCGATCTTCTGAATCGCGAACTCGGAGCAAAGGCGGTCCAGGTCCGCGAGCACCTTCGTGGTGCTGGGTCGCGCCGACGCGCTGCCTTTCTGAATGCGCGCGGCTTCTTCAACGAACGCCTCGTCGCCCCGCGCCGCCAGATCGCGTTGTTGGCTGGAGTCGAGCTTGGCCACACGAGCCGCTTGCGAGAGTGAAACGGTGCCCCGATTGACGGCACCGACCAGCTCAGGGACGGCCTTCTCGATCAGCTTCCGGCCGCGCGCGATCGCCTGCGGGGAGACGTTAACTAGCGCCGCCGCAGACTTGGTCGCTTGCCGCTGAATCTCCCGCTGAGACAGCTTCTTCGCCGCCTTCTCACGTTGAGAGATCTTCTTCGGCGGCGGCTCCGCCGGAGCGGCGACGGTCGCAGCGGCCTCGGTCGGCTCATCCGCCTCGCTGGCTTCCGTAGACTCAGTCGCCTCGTTGGACTCGACCGCCTCCGTGGCTTCGAGGACCTCGGACGCAGGCTCGGCTTCCGGCTCGCTCACTTCCTCCTCGGCCCGCTGGCTGACCCGATCGGCCAAAAACTCTGCCGCGCGGGCGCCCACGATCGACTTCTGGCTATCCGTGAGGTGCCGGCGGTGAAAGTTGAGCGAGAGCACCCAACGAACCGGGTCGTCACCCTCCCATTCGCGAATCTTGGGGCTCACACCGGCCAGCGCGCACGCCTTCAGGCGATTGCGCCCATCGAGCAGCAGGCCGTTGTACACCACCACCGGCTGCTCCTGCCCGTTGGCTTTGATGTCGTCGGCCAGCTCGGCGAGCGACGCATCGGACATCATGGGTAGCAATTCGGCGGCAGGGTGAACGGCGTAGCCGCAGATCGTCTCGTCAGGCATCGGGGAATTCATTCTCGTTCGTCGCGTGGGCTCCGCTTCCCGACCGGCGGACCGGCGCGGGAGGCGAGTGGGTGGCCCGGTGCACTAGCCTCGACCGGTACGCCGAGTCACGCGGTTCGTGAGCCGCGCCGTGCGCCTTGAACGTCGCCGAGGTTTGCGCCTTCTGGTCGCCGTCGTCAGGCGCGGAGAAGCAGCGGCTATTGTGCCAGTGCGCGTGGAAAACGGTGTGCGGAGGACCGGCTTGAGTGTTCAGGTTCGCGCGCCGAGCCTACTCGGGCCGAGTGCCGGTTCAGTCCGCGTTCGGCTCGTCGAAGAGGAAGTGCAGGCCCACCTCCAGCACAAAGAGCCCTTCTAGATCCAGCCAGCGCTCGGTCATCGCTTGCACGAACTCTTCGCCCGGTAGCCGACGCTTCGAGGATTCCGTCAGCCTCCCGGAGGTAGTCGGCGGTGGTGGTCATCAACGATTGATCGCCGGGGTTTCCGTGCCCGACCAACACATGATCGTAGCCCGGCTATCGCCATCGCAGCCAATGATATCCAGACTGGTCGGGGCGAGGCTGGCGAACGCAGCGATCGGAATGGGACTGCCTGCTTGCCTACCCTCAGCTATCAGTATCCAGTTCGTCGGCCTGAGCCTTGAGTCCCTCGGCCACTCCCCGCGCTGACTCAGCGAGGAACTCGAGTGCCTCCGCCCGTCTGCGGAGAATCGAGACTTCTATGGGTTCGAGCGACAGCGGGACCCCGAGGTTCTTGAGTATTTCCCAAGCTTCCTTGAGGTTCTCGTCATCAACTTCCGCATCCGCTGCCGCTTCGAGTGACGCGGAGGTTGTGTCGGTGATTTCCGCGACAGAGCCAGTGAGGATCTCCGTGAGCAAGGTTCTGGCGGCGCGGTCCAAGGTATGGACACGGTCCGCGAGGGACGCGTCGTCCTTCGCGAGGTCGGCGATCTGAAAATACCGAGGCGAAGGATTGTCGGGCGCGAGCGATGCGACGACTTCTACCAAGACGTTCAGCTCCGCTAGTGGACGAATCTCGGCTGGCATTCGGGAGAGTCGTTGCCAAAGTTCGAGAATGGCGTTTGCGCACACCCGTTTGGCCTCAGAACGCACGTCCGGTGGGGCCTTGTCCGCCTTTTCGACGAGCTCGGCGACGTAATGAGACATCCACTCGCCGAGCGGATCTACCGTATCGAGGTGAGTGATAAGATGGCGTCCCAGTTTGAGCGCTGCGTCAGACGATTTCGGGGTCAAAGTCGGCTCCTACGAGGTAGTAAAGTTCAGCCGGAGCTGGGCGATTGTGACTGAAGTCTTTGTCGGATTTCCACCGACGTACCTGGATTCCAAGAACGAGCGTCTCGCCTGTGAACTCGGCTAGGAGCCCTCGCAGCAGAGTCTCGCTTCCGCTGATTCTGGTTCCGGTCAGCGGCTCCGCGTCGGGACTCGCCCGTCCGGGAGTCGACCAAGACTCCCTGCGCATTGTCGTTGCAGACGTTCCCGACCAAACGCGCCCGTCCGCACTCATGCGCAAGTCGAGTGCAGTTCGGACGGACTCGGACGGGGCAGGACCGGGGCCTTCGAGATTCGCGGCCCATGGGTCGAGGCTGTCTAGCCCCTCGTCGGCTCCGGTGAGTTCGATCCAACCGCGCGCTCGGAGCATTCCGCCGTAGAGCTCTTCACCCGCAGGCGGAAGTTGGTGCACGTCGAACCTCGACGACTCGCGAAGCGCAGTGGCAAGTGCCCTCGCGCCCGCGCTCCCAACGAGTGCGCTTCGAATCGTGACGGTTTGGTAGAATCCGTTGCCGGTCGTGGTGGTCCAGTCTCCCCATACCGTGAGGAGCCCATCGGCCGTTACGAGGAGGCTGTCGAGGTACGGACGGCTGACTCGCTCGAACCATTTCGGGTCATCATGTGACTTTGGTGGTGACGGAGGCTGCACCGGAGAGGGATCCCTCCAGTCCGAGAGCCACAGATCGGTACGTCGAACGAAGCGCCGAACGAACCAATCTTGAAACGCGTCATGAGCCGAGTTTGGAGACCGCCGCGCTGGGCGCTCGGATAAGAGATGGGCTGCCGCGTATGCGAGCCCGTGATACCCTCGATAGGCATTCAGTTCGTCGACCTGGGGCAGTTGGGCGTCGTACGACATTCGATTGTGCGAGCTGTAGAGAGCACTTCGGGGGTCTTTGGCGGGAACGAGCCCATCGACGTTCGCCGTCACGGATTCGCGGACGAGAGCAGCCACGTATCCTTCGCGGACTCCGAACGCTTGGGCTAACGGGCCGAGCCAATGTTTGTCGACTGTGTATCCGAGGCCGGAGCTCGTCTGGGCGACGTCCGCAGCAGCGGTTTCGGGATCTGGTAGCTCCCATAGCTCAGCCTGAACGAAACCGATCGGAACATTCGGAAGCTCAAACCGACCGGGTTCGGCCTTCCCGTCGTCGGCCAGCAGCCGGAGACACTCGTACGCGAGTTGCCGGATGAAAACGTGAGGCCTTTGCGCTTCGGCGTCCAAGAAACCTGCGGCTCCGACGAGCGCCTGGGGATTGGACTCCGCCCCGCGTCTTAACCCCAGGAGGAACCATTGAACCGCGTGTAGCGTGTAGAACGGATACTCGCTGTGGACGTACGCGTCGATGGGGCGGCCCTCGGCGAACGCAACGAGCTCTCGGAGGAGATCCTCCGCTCCTACTTCGACCCAGCTGCGAACCACGTGCGCGTTTTCCCAGCGCTCCGCAGCGATAGGCGAACCTAAACCGACCCAAACGTACCCCGCTATCGTTTCGAGTGCCCCGTCGGCAGCTCGCAGTTGGGGTTCTTCCTTGACCAGGCAGGTTCGCGTTAGCTCCGGCGAGAGTCGTTTGAGCGCGAACTGTAGCGCCTCCAACGACTCGTCGGCAGTCAGCACGTCTGCCAACGCCTCAAATGCCCGTAGAATCTCTCCGCCGTCGAGATCATGCGCCACGGCACCGAAACCGCGGAGGGCGGCATTCGCGGTCTCGGTGTGCGTCGCGATCCCGGCTTCGTGAAAGTGGCTGTATATCTCGCTCGAGCCCCAAACGTGGCGAAACACGGAACACGGGCGCTCGGTGCATGTCATCAAAAGCGCCGACTGCAGAGCCTTCGTAATGGCACGTCCGGGCGGCGGCGATTCAGGAAGACAACGATATAGATTCATCAGGGTCGACGCGCCGAAGCTGTTCCAACGTCCGACTGCCGCAATCAATCCAGGAACTTCCCCTGGCGGAAACGTATCGACCACGTGTCTGAAAAACTCGGCCTCATCGCAATACTTCGGACCTCGCACAGATGCGCTCCACGCGCGCTCGAGAGCGTCGGGAGACTTCGCTGCTCGAATCTGTCGTACCGTTTCGCTCGGAAACTCGCGGCTACGAGGGGACCGTGGCCTCCTCCGGTTCTCCGGCCGCGGCCATTCTCGGCTGGAGTCGGACCAGTCGAGTCCGTGGGTCGCCGAGAGTTGGCCGAGCAGGGGCGCGTGTTTCTGCAGGCCTGGTTTGAGGCGTAAGTACCGGAACGCCGAGTTGGCGGTTGCGGCGTCGACAGCTGAGTGCCGTAAGTCCGCGGTGCGGTTCCACGAGTAGTCGATCCCAGCGAGGAGAGCCGGCGTCGAATTCGGAACACAGCCCGAGTCAACGAGCCCGTAGACGACCTCGACGAATGTACGGTCCCACGAGCCAAATCGTCGGTCACGCCATCGGCTGACGATCGCGAGCGCCGACGAGGGGGACAAGCCGGCGAGCGCGGTTCCCGCCTCCTCCCAGCCCATGTGTTTGTCTCGACCCTGGAGTTCGCGCGCGCGCTCCATCATTAAGGAAAGCGCCTGTGCGGCCTGAGGGTCTTCCACCGGATGTTGGCGGTGTGAAGCCGCTCCGCGGGCCAGTTCCAACAAAGCGCGCCACTGATCGAGATGGTCGTCGCCGACGTCGGCCGCAATCGCGATCGCGTGTTTCAGCAGTTCACGCGCCTCTGCCTCGTTCACCGGTTCAATCGCGCGAGCCAGCGTGGCCAGAGCATCCGCTCGGCTGGTTGCGTCGTCCTCGCTCATCTCAAGGAGCGCATCGGCCTCTGTGGTCCATTTCATCGCGAGGCCTGCCAGAACCGGACTCCCGTTAACCGTCGAGACGAGCTTCGTCAGGGCGTGAGCGCTCAGCTTTGCGTCGTCTGCGTGTGATTCGCGCCAGGCCTCAAACGCGGAGGTTATTATGTCAGTTACATTGGGCACGTTCACGGCGAGCCGCACCCACTCGTGCGAAACGTCGGCAACGATTCTATGCCGGTCCCAGAGATCTGCGCGTTGGAGAAACTCGTTGGTGGTAACAACCAAATCAGGAAGGGCGTGAACAACGTCGACGGTCTCTTTATTAAAGACCGCCGCGTTTCCGAGCGCCACCCATGGCAGCACCGCTCCGATCCGCGAGTCGAACGCTCGAACTTCCCGTGATTGACTGTAGCGGTCCGTTCGTTCGCTCTTGATTTGTAACGGTTCCACGTCCGCGAGCCGCAGGTTCTCGCCATTAAGCGCCGCCATCGCCACATAGGCTCGTAACAGCGGCAAATGACCACCGCTGTAGGGACCGCAGAACGATCTCGGGGGAACGGACGGCAGCGCGCGCCTCAGCACTCCCTCCCATCGAACGGCCTCGGACACCGCGTGCTCCACGCAGCGCGGCAGTAATTCTGCAACCAGTATCGCCAGCGCGGTTGACACGTCTTCAGTATCAGCTTGTTCCAGTTCTCCGAGGAGTCTGTCTAAGAACGCGAGGTCCGGGACGAATTGACGAGCCGACACGGAGATTCCGAGCGCCGTGAGCGGTGAATCCAACTGGTGGAGAAGCGCCTCGACCACCCGCGTTTTGGTACGCCCAAGCCGCTCGCCAACGAGTTGCCCGATGGTGAGCTTGTCGTTGCCTCTTCGGACGAGACTAAGCACCCATCCTGCGCTCTCCGGGCCCTCCGTTTGCAGTGCGGCCACTGCGATTTCAGCGAGGTCGCGAAGATCGGGTTGAGACTCCTTACGCATAGAACCTGGTAGTTCCAACCAGGCATCAAGTGCATCAAGAGCCGCGTGTCCGTGCTGTCGAGCGTGCTCGTCCTGGGTACAATTGGTTAGCGCCACAGAATTAAACGCGAGATACCAACGACCCTCACCGCCATCGGCGCCGGGGTCACGAAGGGTGCTTCGAAGCACGACATCGCGAATCGTATCAGCGCCTAAGAGTCGCCCCGCTAAATCCGAGTTACGTTTGAGCAGTATTCGCTGAACGTTGTCGCCCGAGGCTTGCGCCGCTGCGAGCCACGCGAGTTTCGCGGCTTCGGGCCAACGCTGCTGTCGAAGGCACTCCGCCAGCGCAAACCGCAGTCGCCGCAGTTCGACTTGGCGTCGCACGACCGGCCCAATCCCCTCGGGCAAACCCGTCCCGCTCAGCGTGAGCTGGACCAGCTCGTCGAGAAGGCCCTGTTGGACGAGCAAGGCTGGAAGTGCCGCTGCTGCATAGTGGCTGGTCTCGCAGTGCCGTTTCACGCCGGCGATCAGTTCGGAGCGAGTCTGGTGATCGGGAGAATGCCTTTCCCGTAGCCAGGTCTCCGTCGGTTCGTCGCGAAGCTGAATCCGTCCGTCCTCTAGCCTGATGGACCAGCCAAAGTCCGATAGGAAGCTCTTGATGACCCCGACTTCAACCCCAGTGACGGAGCTCAACAAGTCGATGGGTACTGGCGGGGCCATCATGACAAGCGCTCCGCAGGCCCGCTTGATGTTTGCTTGTTCGGCAGGAGTCGTATGTTTTAACGCCATGGCGAAAGCCCGGTCCAATGCTTCGTCTAGGGCGCCCTCCACTGTCGGGGGCTCGGGGCCTAAAGCGTCGATCAGCTTCGCCGCGCTGCTGTACTCTCGTTCGAACGCGGCTACTTGGAGCCTTGGGTTCCCGCTGGTCAGGTGCGCGAAGCTCCGTCCCTGAGTTTCGGACGCATCTGCAAACTGCTCGCGCAAATGTTGGGTCGACTCCTCTGCCGAAAACGGGCGCAGCTCGATGTGTTCACTGTCAGGCGACGGGCCGAGCATATGTACACGTTGAGTCCTGGATGTGAAAACCAGCTGGACCCCATCCGGTAACGGCAGATCCATTAACTGCGGGACGAAGCTCTGGGCACTACTAAACCCCGAAGCCGCTATCGCCGCGTTGTCTGCGGCGTCTACGATCAGCCAGACTTGCGACCCAACGCAGTTGGCGCGAAGTTGCTGAAGCGCTGACTCAAGTCGGACTCTCAACCCTTTAAAAAAGCTCCGCGCCGGCGCGGCGTAACGGCGAAGTAGAGGGGTGCACAGTCCTTTCGCTGCGAGTTCGTTGCAGACCTGAGTGCAGAAGACCTCGGCGGGGTGCCGCTCGCCGCGTTCGTGTCGGTACTCGCCCCGCCCGAAGCAATCGTACGTAACGGAGACCGACCCGGCCGGAACGGACTCGGCGAGCGCCAGCGCCATCACCGACTTCCCAACCCCACCGTCCGCGTAAAGTATGATGGGATGGGTGGCTTCTCGAACCCGTTGACGAATTTCGACGGACTGCTCGCGAGGGATCAGGCGGCTGGGTTGGCTGAGAAGGTTCGGCGCCGGAAATAGAGTCTCGACGGTACACCCGAGCGCTAACAAGACCTGCGCGCGATCGATGGTGTTGCAGGCGAAACCATCTGTCGTTGCCTTGAGGGTCACCAACTCTTTGAGCTGCAGGTAGGCTCCAGCAGTATCTCCGACAAGGTAACTGCCCAAGTCCCCTAGGAGGAGGTTTCGTTGGTTCCAGAGGTTCGGGTCGTTCCCCTGAACGACGAACAGTGAGAAAAATCCACTAGCCTCCGCAGCTTCTAGCCCAGAGTACCGGAGGAGGTATTCTGCGCTGCCGGAGGGCGAAGACTGATTGGCAACCCGTAGCCACGCGAGCGCTTCCGAAACCTCCGGCGCGATAGGTCGATTGGTAGTGTATTCGAACGACACCCAGTCGCTCAGCGGTCTGTCGGGGTATTGTTCACGAAGGTCGTGGTACGAGCTAACGAATGCTTCGATGGTCGTCTTCAGGTCCGACGCCGTGCGGGGCTTCGCAGCCTCGGCGGTCGAGTGCTTCAGCTGAATGAACTGAACGCGGTTGGCGTCCTCGGTTGTCCTGCCACCGAAATACAGCCCAACGTCCACGATTTCGTCGTTGCTGTTGTCGAGTTCCTCGTGAGAGGCCCCTTCGATCGTGACGATTTGCAACTCTGCAGAGGGCGGTAGGAGTTCGAGGCACCTTCGAGCAGCCCAGTGGTAGTGGTATTGATCGCCGTCTCTGCTGGCTCGGACCTTGTCTGTCATGTCACTCAGTGTTGGGCCATCGCGTCCCGCAACGCTCACGGACGATTGCATCGGGACCTCGACGTGTCCACACCTACACGCCGTTACCCCAAGTGCTACAGCCACACGCCGCGTGGCGCGTTCGGGTTTAGATGAACTCACTCACACACGGCAGATATCCGCCGAAAGGTTCGAGCCGAAGCCATCGGTCGATTACATGGGCACGGCACGAGTCTTCAGCTTCAATACGAGCTTGGCCGTCGGCCCGGTGAGCCGTTGTCGCTTCGATGGAGCGACGTCGACTTTGAGGCGCGCACCATCACATTTCGTGAGATGAAAACCCGCGACAAGCTAACGGACTCTCGGGTGACCATGCGATTTCCATTCACAGAGACTCACGAGAAGCTCCTTAAGAGCCACTGTCGGCGCCTCGAGGACTTCGCGCGGGATTCCATGAAGCCCAGCGCGGGCTCTGAGTTCGTGCTTCCGTCACGAATCGGTGGCGTCTCGCACGCGGGTTTGTGGTTCAGCAAAGTCTGGGGTCGTGTCTGCGAAACCGTCGGAGTCGTGCTCGGTCAAAAAACGGTGGCTACACGCCGCACGATCTTCGGCACGCGGCGACTCGCGAGGTCAACGCGGGCTTCGGTCGCGGAACGGCAAGGGACTTCATCGGTCACAAGGATGACCGAACCGCGCGCCACTACGATGGGGCGGCGCCCGAGCAGATTCGCCAAGTTGCCCAAGAGCGGTTGAACCGCCGTCCGGACCTCGCAAGTCCGGTGGACGTGAGAACCCAAACGCCAGGACGAGAGATGAGTCGGCCGGCCGAAGCGTGAAGTGCGTGGGCTAGGGGCCGGTGCATCCTGCGAGCGTGAACGATGCGTCTCCGGGTGTAGAACCGCAGCACGGCTGGTAAATCTCGTGGTGTGCTTGATCTTCCCATGCCCAACACGTTGATTCGCTGGCACCGCCGAGAGCGGTTGAATTCTCTGGACTGAACGTATGGGCGGACGGCACTCAGGACGCGGAATTCGGCTCGTTTCCGCCGAGGAGTAGCGTGGAGTCGGCCCGACACGTCCCGGTCGGGGCCCGCCGTTTCGGTCGCGTGCGCCCGCCGTGCTTCGTGCTCACCGCGCGGGACCGTCCTCTACACGTTGCTCGCAGCGCTGACCGAGCTGGCAGAGGTGCTCAGTCACCGGCGCATTGGGCGATTTCGGCGCCGCAGCGCTCCCTCTGGCATGCCACGAAATCAGCCTCCGTCGGAGCGGTCCCGCAGCGGTCACGCACGCATTCGGCGGCAGCAGCATAGAGAGCCCGACCTTGCGGGGTGGCCGAGTCGCCGCATGCATCGATACACGCCGCGTTCTCGGCGCCGCACTCGCCGAAACACGCGTTTAGTGCCGAGCAACCGAGCGTCCCGACGCACTGGGCTCGCTCCCCACAGGTCCGGTTTGGGCCGCACGTTCCGCAGACCCCGCCGCAACCATCGCTGCCGCAGGAGCGCTCGGTGCAGGTGGCGACACACCGGCCATCTAGGCACTCGTTGTATACCGCAGTACACGGGCCCCCTGTGCAGTCAAATCGCTCCACCGCGGTGTCTCCACCGCACATGTTACTGGAGCACTCAAAAATCGTAGTCGCGAGCTCCTGGGCTGGCTCGTCGCCTCTGCCCACGCACGCGTCCAAGCATTCCAGGGAAACGCACGCCGCCACGCAGTCCATGACCTCGGCACACGTAAGCGGCTGGTCGATGCTCCTGCAGGTCCCAAAGATGCAGCTCGTCTCGTCGCCACAGGATCCGCAGACGCCGCCGCAACCGTCGAGGCCGCAGGAGCGCCCGCTGCAATCCGGCGTGCACACCACTTCGCCGGTGTCCGCGGCGTCCGCGGTGTCCGTTGCCGCGTCCGCGGTGTCCGTTGCCGCGTCCGTGGTGTCCGTCGCCGCGTCCGTGGTGTCCGTCGCCGCGTCCGTGGCGTCAGTAGCGTCCGTGGTGTCGGTCGCCACCTCCGTGTCGTCGCCCGCGTCGGATGGTGCCGTCGCGTCAACGCCCGAATCCGCCGTGGCGTCTGCGTCCACCGCATCAGCGTCAGGCGCATCAGCGTCAGGCGCATCGGGGTCGGCCGCATCGGCATCGACCGCGTCGGGCGCCGTCACGTCAGCGACGCTCGCGTCGGGCTCCGAGGTGTCGCCCCCGGTGACCACGCACGTACTTTCGATGCAGGAGCTGCCCTCGGGACAGGGGTCATCCGCAGTGCAAGGGACACCGCTCGGGGATGGGTCGCTGGTGCAGGCTGTCACGCCAAGGATCGCAAAAACTACGGTAAACGAGAGGGCGCGGACAGAGTTGCTCAAAGAGTTCCAGGGACAGGGACGAGACTCGCGCGCACCCTATCGCGCGCGGAGCATTGGTCAACGTGGAACGCCTCCCGGCCCATCTTCCGCCCCTCCTGGCCCATCTTCCGCCACGCCGACGTGCGCCCATCGGGCCATCGACCGAATTCGGCCCCCCGTAGACGTGAAACATCTTCCCGATCTCGTGCCCGCCCACACCGGTTATATGACGGACATGAAGCGAATCGTCTGAGCCGTTCCTGATCAAGCCAGGAAGACCGATCAACCTGCCATTCAGTTGACGTCCCTGACTGTCGACTTCGAGGGGCGTTTCCAGCTGTGGAACCTCCTCAATTCACAGCGCCCTTCGGGTCATCGCGCCGAGGGCCAAATGCTGCCTCTGCGTATCGCTCGGCTCCGACGGCGGATGTCTCCGTTCGTTG
>CBDUJZ010000093.1:0-20361 GCA_965367675.1 uncultured Myxococcales bacterium
TCCTTCGACTTTGCTCAGGACGGGGTTGTGGTCCTTCGACTTTGCTCAGGACGGGATTGTGGTCCTTCGACTTCCCATCGGCAGGCTGAGGGCAGGCAGGCTCAGGGGGCGAGGGTGTCGTTGATGTGGTGGATCAGGTTGAGCACGTCGTTGGCCATGTTGCCGGCGGAGGCGGTCTCTTCGTAGTGGTCGCCGTCGACTTGGACGAGGGCGCCTAGCTGTGGGTCGACTTGGAAGTCGTAGGGCGGGATGATGTAACCGAGCTGGTCGTTGCCGAGTCCGATGATGAACAGGTAGTCGCCGCCGATGGCGTCGGCGAGGGGTTGGCCGGTGGGGAAGTTGTCGACTTGGGGTGGGTTGGGGTTGTTCTCACGGATGAGGCAGCCGAACCGTTCGCCGGTGTCTTCGGGTGCGAGTCGGACGCGGTGGGTGGCGTCGCAGTTCATGTCGGTCCAATCGCCGACGATGGGGTCGCGGGCGATTTGGCCGGGGTGGAGGCCGGTGGTGAGTTCGGGGAAGGGCTCTCCGGGGAAGGTCTGGAAGGCGACGTTTCCGAGGCGCATTTGGGTGATGGCGGAGAGCAGTTTGGGTTGGTTGTCGCCGACGCGGCTGCCGTCTCGTCGTCGCCAGTCGTAGATGGGGCGGTCGAAGAGTCCGAGGCTGATGCCGCCGGCTTGGAAGTTCACGTTGGTGACGTCGACGATAAGCTCTTGGCTCATGAACGAGAGGGACTCGTCCTCGATGCGGATGGTGCAGCCGAGCTGTCCGGGGGCGTCGCAGGTGCGGCCTAGCGCTTCGAGGGTGAGGTCGGCGAGGCGGGCGCCGAGCGCGTGCGATTTGGCGTAGGTGTTGCGTGCGTAGGTGACGCCATCGCGGCCTACGACGTCGCGGTGGAGGGGGTTGAGCAGGCCGCCGACGGAGCCGGAGATGTACATGGAGACGCCGCCGTAGCCGTCGCGTGCGGGGAAGATGCGTCCGTCGCCGGCGTCGCTGGCTTCTGCGAAGCCCTGTTCGATGTACTGGCGGACGTAGTGGGGGAAGTCGCTGGAGGTGAACACGTTGTCGCCGCCCATGGCTTCGGGGTGCGAGTGCCAGTTGATGATGGTGCCGAGCGTGTTGCTGGTGTCGCTGGGGTCGGCGTCTTGGGGGACGAAGCGGAGGGCGGTGATGCGGTCGTCGAAGATGAAGGGGTTGCGGGTGTCGCGGATGGCGAACTCGTGCGGGCCGGTGTCTACGTGCATGGCGTAGACGTCGGTGTCTTCGAGGTTCCCGACGGCTTCGGCGACGGACTCCGCGATGACTTGGCGGAGGTCGGCCATCCAGAGGGGTTCGGCGCCGGTGGTGGTGGGGAGCTGCACGCCGTAGCTTCCGGGGCCCCATTGGCCGAGTGTGTCGGGGGCCTCGTGGGTGTGGGTGGCGGAGACGAGGAGCCAGTCGATGCCGAGTTCGGGGTCGAGGGCATCGCGGATCTGTTCGACCTCGGAGTAGAAGTATCCGACGGTGTCGACGACGACCCATGCGATGCGTGTGTCGCCTTTGCTGAGCACGGTGGTGCGGGCCCAGATGTCGTCGTGGGCGAACGGGTTGTCGCAGCAGTCGGGGCCGTCGCAGTTGGGGGCGAGCCAATCTTCGGGGCAGATCTGGGCGAGGCGTGAGTTTCCGAATCCGGCGAGCCAGGCGCCCTGCATTTCGCCGTCGCCTTCGGTGCCGTCGGCGTCGGGGCCGACGTACTCGCCGATGGAGTAGCACTCCTCGAATTCGGGCGTGGGCGGGCAGACGAGGTCGCGGCCGCAGTCGCAGAAGGTGTCGGGGTCGATGACGTCGCCGGTGAAGCGCTCGTCGAAGCCCCATTCGTTGGGGTCTTCGGTCCAACCGGGTCGTGGGAGCTCCCAGCCGCGGGGGGTGATGACGCGCGCGGAGAAGCCGGCTTGGAGCTCACCGTCGGCGTTCTCGCAGGAGGGGGAGCCGGGGCACTGGATGGGCTCGGGGATGCCGTAGATGCAGGTTCCGGGGCGCTCGAGGTCGTCGTCGGGCAGCCACTGGCAGGTCTCGTTCTCGCGGCAGTGGGTGTCGTCGAAGCAGGCGCGGTCGAAGTCGGCGCGGCAGGCGTCGGCGACTTGTCGTTCGTCGTCGTCGCAGTTCAGGACGGGGAAGCCGACGTCTTGTTCGGTGTCTTCGTCGGTGGTGTCGTCCGGGAGGGCGTCCTCGGCGACGTCTTGTTGCACGTCCGGGGCGTCGGGTGCCGCGTCGTCGGTGGCGTCTTCCGTTTGGGTGTCGCCGGCGTCGTCCATTGTGGCGTCCGTGCTGATGGCCGCGTCCGCTTGCGGCTCGGTGTCTTCTCCGCAGGCGGCGGCGAGTAGACCGCCGGCGATGAGGGGGACGAGGAGGCGGGCGCGGGAGATGCTGGACGCGGTTCGGCTCGACGGCATTGGAGTCCGGATTCTAACGCCGAGCAGATAGCCGCTCTGCGTGTGTTGATGGTGAAAGGAGTGCGGGCGGGAAGATAGCACAGGGTTGGCGGGAAGGAACTTATGACACACAGTGTCATTTGATTTCGGACACCGAAGTCGGACTCACCGGTTGACCTTTGTGGGGGGGAGACTGCACATTCGAGGTCCCTTCAGAGAGGTACCCATGGCGAAGAAGAGTGCAGAGTCGGAGCGATCGATTGAGTCCCGTTTCACGCCGATCATTCCGGCGGTTCCGGTGCGGGCCGATGCCCGCGGTCCGCTCAACTTCTTCGAGGTTCACCTGCAGCAGCTGCACACGGCGATGGAGGTGTCGAACACGCCTGAGTTGGTGCGGTTGATCGTGTCGGAGCCGAAGTCTGAGATCACGGTGAACTTTCCGGCGCAGATGGATGACGGCAGTTGGAAGCTTTTCACGGGCTACCGGGTGCAGCACAACAACCTGCTGGGGCCGTACAAGGGTGGCATTCGTTACAGCGAGCACGTGACGCGCGAGGAGGTCAAAGCGCTGGCGGCGTTGATGACGTACAAGTGCGCGTTGATGGGCATCCCGTTCGGTGGCGCGAAGGGCGGCGTGCGGATGAACCCGCGCGAGCATTCGAACCGGGAGTTGGAGCGGATCACGCGTCGGTTCGCGCATGATTTGGGGTCCAATATTGGGCCGGAGTACGACATTCCGGCGCCGGATATGGGGACCAACGCGCAGACGATGGTCTGGATGATGGACACGTACATGAACTCGCAAGGGTCGCGGAAGAACGCGGTGCGGGGCGTGGTGACGGGCAAGTCGCTGACGTCTGGCGGGTCGGTCGGTCGCGCGAAGGCGACGGGTCAGGGCGTGGTTTTTGCCATCGATGAGTGGGCGGAGGAGACGCACTTCGGTCTGGATGGGGCGCGGTTCATCGTGCAGGGCTTTGGCAATGTGGGGTCGCACGCGGCGTCGATTCTGGAGAAGGCGGGCGCGATTATGGTGGGCGTGAGCGACCACACGGGCTCGCTGCACAACCCGAACGGCATTTCGGCGGCGGCGCTGCTGGCGCATGTTCGCGCGGCGGGCGGCGTTGAGGGCTTCGACCGGGCGGAGGCGTGCAGCCGTGAGGAGTTCTGGGGGCTGCCGTGCGACATCTGCATTCCGGCGGCGCTGGAGCACCAGATCGGCACGGACGAGGCGGAGGCGTTGACGTGTCGCGTGGTCGTGGAGGGCGCGAACGGACCGACGACCCCGGAGGGGGAGGCGGTGCTGATGCGGCGGGGCATTGAGGTGCTTCCGGACATCTTCGCGAACGGCGGCGGCGTGGTGGTGAGCTATCACGAGTGGGTGCAGAACCGGCGGTCGGAGACGTGGGACCTGAAGGAGGTGGACACGCGGTTGAAGGGCCGGATGAAGGCGGCGTACGCGGCGATGCGGCTCAAGGCGATGACGCTGGGGGTGGGCAACCGAATCGGTGCGCTGGCCCATGCGCTGGACCGGTTGTCAGTGTCGTACGGAGAGCGCGGGATTTTCCCGTAGGTGGGTATCGTGACGGATTCAGCGGGTGGGCGTTCGGAGGGTGCTGCTGCGCCGCGGTTGATCGTGGCGGTGGACACGGGCGGGACGTTTACGGACGCGGTGGGTCGGCTGGGCGATCGGGTGGCGGTGGCGAAGGTGGCGTCGACGCCGGACGACCCGTCGCGGGCGGTGCTGGCGGCGGTGGCGCGGGTGGCGTCGGAGCTGGCAGGTTCGGAATCGCCAGGGTCGGCGGGCGGCGTGGCGCTGCTGGTGCACGGGACGACGGTGGCGACGAACGCGCTGCTGGAGGGTCGGGGAGCGGAGACGTGGTTGGTGACGAACGCCGGGTTTGAGGACGTGCTGGCGATCGGGCGTCAGGCGCGCGCGTCGCTGTACGCGCTGGAGCCGGCGAACGCGCCGACGTTGGTGCCGCGTTCGCGTGTGGTGGGCGTGGCGGGGCGCATGTCGGCGATGGGCGTTGAGCTGTTGGGTTTGGAGCTAGGGGCGCTGAAAGCGGCGCTAGCGGGGTTGGACGCGGCGCCTCGTTCGTGGGCGGTTTGTTTGCTGCATGGGTATGCGAATGATGCGCATGAGCGGGCGGTAGCGGCGATGATAGGGGAAGCGCGTCCGCAGGACGCGCTGAGCGTATCGAGCCGCGTGTTGCCGGTGTTTCGCGAGGTGGAGCGGGCGTCGACGACGGTGGCGAACGCGTTCGTGCAGCCGTTGATGGCGCGCTACTTGGGGCGCCTCTCGGCCGCCGCGGAGCGGGTGTCGGTGATGGGCTCATCCGGTGGCCGCCTCACGCTCGAGGCCGCGCGTGCGTTGCCGGCCCTGACGGCGCTCTCCGGTCCAGCAGGCGGTGTTGTCGCTGCGCTCGGCGTGGCGCGTCGGCGCGGCCTTCCGGGCGTGGTGGCGTTCGATATGGGTGGCACTTCGACGGATGTGTCGCTGTGTCGCGATACGCTGCCGCTGCGCTTCGCCTCCAAGGTGGGGCCGTTTCCGATCCACTTGCCCATGCTCGATATCCACACGGTGGGCGCGGGCGGCGGCAGCATCGCGCGGGTCGACGCGGGCGGCGCGCTCGTGGTGGGGCCGGAGAGCGCTGGCGCGGACCCTGGACCGGCGTGCTACGGCCGCGGCGTGCAGGCTACGGTCACCGACGCCAACGTGGTGCTCGGCCATCTCCCCGCGGACATCTTGTTGGGCGGCGAGCGGGCGATCGAGGCGGAGCGGGCGCATGCCGCGCTGCGACGGGTGGGCGACGCGCTCGGCGTGAGCGCGGAGCAGGCCGCTGAGGGTGTGATCGCCGTCGCGGTCGAGACGATGGCGCGCGCGATTCGGACGGTGAGCGTGGAGCGCGGCGAGGACCCGCGGGACTTTACGCTGTGCTGCTTCGGTGGGGCGGGCGGACTGCACGCGTGTGCGCTGGCCGATGCGCTGGGCATGCGCGCGGTGGTTGTACCCGCCCACGCCGGGCTGCTGAGCGCTGTTGGCATGCTGCAGGGGCGGGCGACGGCGGAACGTTCTCGCACGGTGCTCGGCGCTGCGGCCTCGGAGCTTGAGGCCGTTCGCAGCGCGCTGTGGAGCGAGGCCGAGCGCGCGCTGGGCGAGGCGCCCGAGACCCGGTCCGCGTTGGTGGATATGCGCTACGCGGGCCAGAGTTTTGAGCTCTCGGTGGCGTTCGATGGCGACGTGGCGGCGGCGCGTGAGGCGTTCGAGGCGATGCATGCGTCGCGGTTTGGCTATCGGGTAGATGCGGCGGTCGAAGCGGTGAATGTGCGCGTGCGCGTTGAGGGCGTGGCCCCGGAGGCGCTGCATGTGGGGGAGCCGTGGACGGGCGCGCCGGAGTTCACGGGGCCGGCGGTGATTCGACAGCTCGCGTCGACCACCTGGGTGGCGCCCGGTTGGCGGGCTGACGTGGAGCCTGACGGGACGATCGCGATGCATCGCGTTGCCGCAACTGAAGCGGCACCGAACGGCGCCGGGCAGGGAGCAAAGTCATGAGCGGTACAGACGTAAAGGACGCAGGCCCAAGCGGCGCGGACGGCGCGGATGGCATCGCGCTGGAGCTGTTCAAGCACCGGTTTGCGGCGGTCGCCGAGGAGATGGGCGAGGTGCTCACGCGGGCGGCGTTTTCACCAAATATCAAGGAGCGGCGCGACCACAGCTGCGCGGTGTTCGACGCGGCTGGCGACATGGTGGCCCAGGCGGCGCACATCCCGGTGCACTTGGGCGCAGCGCCGCTGTGCGTGAAGGCGGTGATCGGCGCGATGACGCTGGCGGACGGTGAGACGGCGGTGGTGAACGACCCGTTCGCCGGTGGCACGCATTTGCCGGATGTGACGCTGGTGACGGCGGTGGATATCGTGACCGGTTCCGGCGCCGTTTCAGGTGCGGCGCCGGACGGTCCTGGCGCGGTCGTGGGACGTATGTACGTGGCCACGCGGGCGCACCACGCCGACGTGGGCGGTATCTCGCCGGGCTCGCTGCCGCTGTCGCAGCATATCGACGACGAGGGTTGGCGGTGTCCGCCTTCGCGGGCCACGGAGGCTGTGCTCGACGGGCTCATTGCGGCTTCGCGTACGCCGGAGGAGCGGCGCGGAGATTTGGCGGCGCAGCGGGCGGCGAATGCGGTCGGCGTGCGTCGGTTGCGGGAGCTGGCGGCGCAGCACGGCGCGGCGCGGTTGCTGTCGCTCGCGGCGGCGCTCCAAGGCTATGCTGGCCGGCTGAGCGCCGCGTTTGTGGCGGAGCTCCCGAGTGGCGAGTGGCAAGCAGAAGACGCGCTGGATGACGCGTTCGGCGATGGCGTCGCGGTCCCGATCCGCCTGCTTTTGACGGTCGCGGACGGTCGGATGACGTTCGACTTTCGCGCGAGCGCGGACCAGGTGGCTGGGCCGATGAACGCGGTGCGGGCGATCGTGGAGTCGGCGGTGTTCTACGCGATGCGCTGCGTGGTACCGGGCGCGCCGGGCAACAGCGGATTGCTGGCGCCGGTAGACGTGCTCACGCGACCGGGCAGCGTGGTCGATGCGCTGCCGCCGGCGGCGGTGGCGGCGGGCAACGTGGAGACGAGCCAGCGGCTGGTGGACGTGGTCTTTCAGGCGCTCGGCGCGGTGCTGCCCGACCGGATGCCGGCGTCGAGCTACGGCTCGATGAACAACGTGCTGCTGGGCACGGAGGCCGGCGCGGAGCGGCCGTTTGTGTACTACGAGACCATCGGCGGCGGGCACGGTGGCGGGCCTGCGGGGCCGGGCGCGTCGGGCATGCAGGCGCACATGACGAACACGTTGAACACGCCGGTCGAGGCGCTGGAGCATGCGTTTCCGCTGCGCATTGTGCGGTATCATTTGCGCGAGCAGAGCGGCGGCGCGGGGCATCACGCGGGCGGCGACGGGATCGTGCGGGAGTACGAGGCGCTGACGGAGATGACGCTGACGGTGATCGGCGAACGTCGGTTGCGCGGTGCGCGGGGAGCGCAGGGTGGCGCCGATGGTGCGCCGGGGACCCAGCGGCTGGAGCGCGCGGACGGCGGCGCGGAGGTGCTGCCGGGCAAGGCCACGCGGACGCTGGCTGCGGGCGACCGGCTGGTGGTGGAGACGCCGGGTGGCGGGGGCTGGGGCGCGGCCTGAGACGGGCGATCGCGAGTTGAATTGAATCGGCGCATCCGGTAGCGTCCGCGCGTTCAAATGCCTTCTCATGTTCTGGAGCTTCCGATGACCCCGCTTCTCCGTTTATCGTCGCACCTTGCGCCGTCTCGTCTGTTTCTCTCCACGGTGGCTGTGGCGCTTTTGGCGTTGTCGGGCTGCGGCGAGCTGGAGCGCGTCGAGCTCGGCGACTTCAGCTGCTACAGCAACCCGTGTGAAGCGGACTTTGGGCAGCTGAACTTGAACCGCCCGGACGGCCGCGCGCGCGTGGAAGTGACGAACGTTGGTGAGGGTGACCTGGAGCTGACGGACATCTACATTGAGGGCAGTTCGCCGAGCGTGACGTTCTCGTCGCAGACGGCGCAGGCGGTGTCGCGCGGCACGGACTTCGAGTGGCTGGCGGACTCCGCCGGGCAGCGCTTTGAGACCCAGGGCGTACCGTTTGTGTTGGCGCCCGGTGAGCGTCTGGAGATCGAGCTGGAGTTCAACCCGATCGACCGCGAGCACGGTTGCCCGACGCCGGCGCAGCCGGGCGGAACGCTGCGCTGCGGCGAGGTCGTGGTGATCTCGAATGACATCAACGCGGACGACCGCGAGATCCGCGCGCCGATTCTGGCGACGGTTGGCGACAGCCGCATGGCGGTCACGCCGCGCATCATCTCGTTCCCCGCGCCGCAGCTCGTGGACGCGGGTTCGGAGCGCTACGCTTCGCACGTGGCGTCGTTCGAGGTCGAGAACCTGGGAACGGGCAACATGGTGCTGCAGAACATCCGCGCGAACTCGCCCGAGCTGCTCATCGCGGACTCGAGCGGCGCGAGCTACCCGATCACGTTGGTGGGCGGCGCGAAGCGTGAGTTCACGGTGACGTGGCAGCCGACGAGCGCGGACGAGTTCACCGACCAGATCACCGTCACCAGCGACGCGCTGGCGGAGGGTGTGCAGGTGATTCTTGTGGACTCGGAGGGTGGTGACGCGGCCGGCATCGAGGTTGATCCGTGCGGCTTCCACTTTGGCGAGGCGCCGGTTGGTGAGGCGTCCGAAGTGCTGTTCGATGTGACCAACACGGGCGGCGCCGGCCTGACCTGGGGCCTGAGCCTCTCGGGCTTCACTTCGAGCGACTTGCGCGACGAGTTCGTCCTGCAGAACGCGGACGGTTCGACGGTCCCGCTGGGTCAGCAGGAGATTCTGTCGGCGGGCAACAGCCGTACGCTGAAGCTCGTGTACACGCCGTCGGAAGCGCAGACGATCGACGCGGAGATGGTGTTCACGAGCAACGCGTCGGCGTCGTTCCGTTGCCCGATCTCGGCTGGCATTCCGGTGGGCATCGCGCAGGTGACCCCGCAGCAGCTCTACTGGGGCGGCGTGCCGATGGGCGGCTCTGAAGACCGCTCGTTCTTGGTGACCAACGTGGGCCGCGCGCCCCTGGTTGTGAGCGAGATTCGCGAGAACGCCGACCTGCACGAAGAGTTCTCGGTGTCGCCGGAAGACGCCGGCGGATTCACCGTGGGCGTGGGTGAGTCGCACCGCGTGACGGTGGCGTTCGACCGCCGTGAGGACGACGTGCCGGCGCAGGACTCGGCGACGTTGGACGTGGTTCACGACGGTGAGGGCGGCTTGTCGCGCGTGTTCCTGACGGCGTCGCACGGCGACGAGTTCTTGCCGCCGACGTGCGTGATCACGCTGTCGGGCGAAGAGCCGTTCTCGGCCGGCGATTCGGTGACGTTTTCGGCGACCGACTCGGAGTTGAACGCGGGTGAATGGACGACGAACCCGTACAACTGGGCCATGTCGACTCCGTCGGGTTCGACGGCGGCGCTTTCGTCCGACTTCGCGGACGCGGTCTCGACGACGTTCGACGTGCCGGGGACTTACGCGGTGACGCTGGTCGCGGGGGCATTCGTGTCAGGTCAGAACGTGACCTGCGAGCTGACGCGCAACGTGACGGTTGGCGAATAGTTAGACGGGGCCTTTGACGGGCGGGGCGGGTCGGGAATAAGGTCCGCCGGCCTGAGGTTTCCCCGCCCGAATCGCGCTCTCATGGCATGAGCGCACCCCATTGCCCCCCGCTTGTCCGAGATGACTGATATCAAGGGACTGAACGAGCTGGTGAAGCAGGAGTCCGCGTTCGTGGACCGGCTTCGCACCGAGACGGCGAAACGCGTCGTCGGCCAGAGTTACATGATCGAGCGCATGCTGATCGGCCTTTTGACGGGCGGTCACGTGCTGTTGGAAGGTGTGCCGGGGCTGGCGAAGACGCTGACGGTGAACACGCTCGCTCAGGCTGTCCAACTCGACTTCCAGCGCATCCAGTTCACGCCGGACCTGTTGCCGGCCGACCTGATCGGTACGCTGATCTACAACCAGAGCAACCACGAGTTCGAGGTCCGCAAGGGGCCCGTGTTTACGAACATCGTGTTGGCGGACGAGATCAACCGCGCTCCGGCGAAGGTGCAGTCAGCGCTTCTGGAATCGATGCAGGAGAAGCAGGTCACGATCGGCGACCAGACGTACCCGCTCCCGCGGCCGTTCTTGGTGCTCGCCACGCAGAACCCGATCGAGCAGGAGGGTACGTACCCGCTGCCCGAGGCGCAGGTCGACCGCTTCATGCTGATGGTCAAGGTCGGGTATCCGACCCGCGCCGAAGAGCGTCAGATCATGGACATGATGGCGGCCGAGGAGCCGGCGACGGTGGAGCCGGTGATCGACGCGGCGCAGCTGCGGTCGGCGCGCGAGGTGGTCAACCAGATCTACATCGAGAACTCGGTGAAGGACTACATCGTGGACATCGTGGTGGCGACGCGTGACCCCGCCGCGGCGGGCGCGCACAAGCTGGCGGACTACATTGAGTTCGGCGCCAGCCCGCGCGCGTCGATCTTCCTGAACCGCGCCGCCCGCGCCCACGCGTTCTTGCGCGGCCGCGGCTTCGTGATGCCGGAAGACGTGAAAGCGGTCGCGCCGGACGTACTACGCCACCGAATGATTCCGAGCTTCGAGGCGGAAGCCGACGAGCGGACGAGCGAGTCCCTGCTGCAGGAGCTGCTCGACCACATCGACGTGCCTTAGCCTCGACGCTTGCCGCGTGATCTGTGCGCGTAATGTAGCGTGCGAGTCTCGTATCCTGCGCGCCGCGCCTCCGCTCTCCTGGCAGGAACGCGGTGCGCCCCGTCCCCCAATCGCCCTGTAGTCAGATGCTGCCCCGCGAGCTCATCAAGAAGGTAAAGCGGATCGAGTTGGTCACCCGCCGGCTTGTGAACCCGCAGCTTGCCGGTGCCTACCACTCGGTGTTCAAAGGCCGCGGCATGGACTTCGACGAAGTGCATCCGTACCACGCCGGCGACGACGTTCGGTTCATCGATTGGAACGTGTCCGCGCGTACCACCGACCTGCACGTGAAGCGCTTCGTTGAGGAGCGCGAGCTGACGGTGCAGATCCTCGTCGACACGTCGTCTTCGATGGCGTTCGGCACCGGCGTGGAGAGCAAGCGCGTGGTGGCCGCCCAGATCGCGGCGGTGCTCGCGGTGCTGGCCATCAAGAACAACGACCGCGTGGGTTTGGCGCTGTTTGACTCCGAAGTGGACGTCTACATTCCGCCGAAGAAGGGTAAGAAACACGTGCTCAACCTGGTGACCCAGATCTTGGAGCACGAGCCGCGTCAGGCGACCACGAATCTGGGCGAAGCGCTCGGATATGTGACGCGTGTGACCAAGCGCCGCTCGGTGATCTTCGTGATCTCGGACTTCATCGGCGACGGCTACGAGGACGCGCTGTCGATTGTGGCGCGCCGTCACGACGTGGTGCCGGTGCTGGTGGAGGACGTCCGCGAGCGCACGCTGGCGCTGGAGCCCGAGGCGCCCAAGACGGGGTTCGTCGCGGCGCTCAAGCGGTTGTTCTTTGAGTCCGGTGTTGTGGAACTTGAGGACCTGGAGACGGGTCGTCGAGCCAGCTGGGATCTGACGTCGAAGCGGCACGCCGACGGGTTCGAGGAGCAGGTCTCCTCGGCTGCAGCGGAGCGTCGCCGCGTGTTCAACCGCCTGCGTTTGGACACGATTCATTTCTCCGCGGATGTGACGACCGAGACGGACTTCGTAAAGCCGCTCGCGTCGTTCTTCCGCCGTCGCACACGTCGCCATTGAGTGGATTGAACCGAGTCGTAGGCCTGGCCGCGCTGACGTTGTTCGGTGCGAACGCTTGGGCCCAGGAGCCGCCGGCGGAGCCGGTTGAAGCCGCCGCTGAGGTTGCCGCTGAGGCGGGCGCCGAGGCTGCCGTGCCTGTTGAGCCGGCCGCCGAGCCCGCTGTTGCGCCTGCCGAGGCGTCCCCGATCCCGACGCCGGAGGTGGCTGTCGAGGTCGCGTTCCCGCAGGGGGCGACGGGCGCGGTGGGGCAAGCGATCCCGCTGGTGGTCAGCTTTGCGCCGCCCGCTGGATTCGTGGTGGTCGGCGTGGATGTGGCCGGCAACCGTTTCGTGGAGACGGTGTCCGAGGACGCGCCGGTGGTGCTGCCGGACGGGCGCACCCAGTTTACGCTGGCGGTCGCGGTGTTTCGGAGCGGCAACTTTGAGGCGGACGGCATCGAGGCCGTGCTGATCGACGCCAACGGTCGTCAGCATCGTGTGAGCTCGGCGCCGTTTTCGCTAGAGGTGCAGTCGTCGATCGTGAACGAGAGCGACCCGCAGCCGGCGCCGTCCGACGGGCCGATGGCGGTGCTCACGCGCGACATGCGCCCGCTGTACGCCGGCGTTGCGCTGGGCTTTGTGCTGCTCGGGTTGCTGATCGCCGCCGTGTGGCGTCGGGCCAAGACCGCGCACGAGGAAGCGGAGCCGGAGCCGACGCGGCCTGGTTGGGAGACGGCGTTTGAGGCGCTGGACCGCCTGGAGGCTGACGGCTTGCTGGAAGCGGGTGAGCACCTGGAGTTCCACATGCGGCTCTCGGAGATTTTGCGCGCGTACTTGGGTGACCGCTTCGCGTTCTTTGCGCCCGAGATGACGACGCACGAGATCGCGAACTGGATGAACCGAAACGACGCGGAGGCGGGCGGGTACCGCGATGAGATCATCGACGTGTTGAGCGAGATGGACATCGTGAAGTTCGCGCGGTTTACGCCGCCGCTTGAGATGAGTGAGCGCTGCTTCGCGAGCGCGCGGACGCTGGTGACGGAGCTCTCAGCTCGCGAGCGTGAGCAGTTGGAGAACCCCGACGGCGAAGGCACGGACGACGGTGCAGACGGCACGGGCAGCGCCGCGAAGGCGACGGGTTCTAGCCCGACGGCGGCCGGTGCAACCGGAGCGAACGCGGCAGTTGGCGACGGGTTTGACGACCCCGACGGCGGCGCACCCGCGGCTCCGGTGCGATTGCTGACCAGCGGCGGCCATGCGGCGGTGACGTCGATTCCGCGCCCCACAGTGATGGGTGGATTGCCCGAAGAGGGTGCCGGGAGCGGCGTCCACCAGGTGACCGCGACGCAGCGGCCGGACCCGGCGCCGACCGCAGACCCCACACCGATGGACCCTGCGGCGCCTGAGAATACGACCGACGCGCCGCGCGCGGATGCAGACGACACCGACACCGAGCCGGATCCGCCGAGCAACGTGGTGGCTTGGAACAGCCGCACGCGGGAGGGCGAATGAACCGCTTGAACCTATGGCTTGCGCTCGCCGCGACGTCGCTCTTGGGCGGCTGCGAGGGCGACTTGGATCTTGAGTACCCGTGGATGCTGGCCGTGGGCGGCGTCGCTTGTTTGGCGGCGATCGTTCAGACGGTGCGGAAGCGGCGGAACCGTACGGCGATGGCGTACTCGCGTGGCGAGGCGACGACCGTGCTCGGTTGGACCCCGCGTGTGATGTTCTCGCGCCTGCCCGCGGTGCTCCGCATTCTGGCGTTGGTCGCGGTGGCGGTCGCTTGTTCGCGCCCGCAACTCGAGGAGTTTGACCAGCGCGCGGTGGAGGGCATCGATATCTTCCTGGTGCTCGACATGTCCGGCTCGATGGCGGCCGTGGACATGCACAGCGGGGAGATCGCGGAGTACCAGCAGCGGCTGCGGCGCGAGCCTCCGAACCGCTTCGACAACGCGATCTCGACGCTGAAGTCGTTTGTGGCGGGCCGAAGCCGAGACCGGATCGGCATGGTGGTGTTCGCCCGAGAGGCGTACCTGCAGTTCCCGCTCACGCTCGACTATTCGACGGTGCAGACGCTGCTCGACCGCCTGGAGCTGAACGCGATCGATGCGAGCGCGACGGCGATCGGTAATTCGTTGGGTCTGGCGATCCGTGGTCTGTTGAATTCGCAGGCGCGTTCGCGCGCGGTGATTCTGATCACGGACGGCAAGCAGCAGGGCGGTAATATCTCGCCGATGCACGCTGCGGAGACGGCGGCCGAAGAGGGCATCCAGCTGTACACGATTCTGGTGGGCCGAGAGGGCCCGGCCATGGCGCCGACGAACCGGCGCTCGCAGTTCGGCGTGCGGTACGCGCAGCAAGACTACCCGGTGGATCCGGCGCTGCTGCAGCGCATCGCGGAGACCACCGGCGGCAGCTTTTACCGCGCCGCCGAGCCGGAGGAGCTCGAGACCGGGCTGAACGCGATTTTGGACGAGCTGGAGACGACGCAGATGCAGGACGTTTCGAGCGTGCTGGAGATTGAGCTGTACGGTTGGTTCGCGGCGGTGGCGCTTGCGCTGTTGCTGCTCGAGGGGCTGCTAGCGTGGCTCCTGGCGCGGAGGTTCCCATGATGAAACCTACCCACGCGCTGCTGGTGTCGTTTGGCTCGGCGCTGCTGCTGGCGGTGCTCACGTTGGTGGCGCAGGCGGCGATTCGATTCGCGGAGCCCGAGCGGCTGCTGTTGATGGTCATCCCGGCGCTGCTGCTGGCGCTCTACACGGGCTACCTGGTGTGGCGCGGCGCCGCCGCTGCGCGCATCGGAACGCCGGCGACGGTGCTGGCGATGAGCGGCTCTTGGAGTGGTCGTCGCCAGGCGGCCCGCGTGGTCACCATGTTGGTGGCGACGGTGTGCGTGGTGCTCGCGCTCGCGCGCCCGCAATGGGGTGAGCAGACGCGTGAGATCCGCCGCAAGGGCATCGACGTGGTGTTCGCGCTGGATATCTCGCGCTCCATGCTGGCCGGTGACGTTGCGCCCGAGCGGTTGGCCGCAGCGACGGCGGAGATGGACCGGTTGATGCAACTGCTCGACGGCGACCGCGTGGGCCTGGTGGTCTTCGCCGGTATCGCGTTCGTGCAGTCGCCGCTGACGAGTGATTACGGAGCGATTCGGCTGTACTTGGACCGGCTGAGCCCGGACGATATGCCGACGCAAGGCACGGCGATCGGCCGCGCGCTGCACGAGGCCACGCAGCTGCTGACGGGCGGCTCGTCGTCGGGCGACTTCGAGCGCGCGGACAACCAGCTGGTGATCGTGTTCACCGACGGTGAGGACCACGAGACGGACCCGGTGCGGGCGGCCCGTGAGGCCAACGCGGAGGGAATCCATGTGTACACGGTCGGCGTTGGCACGTTGGAAGGCGCGCAGATCCCGCTGCGGGATGTGAACGGACGGGTGTACGACTACCTGCGTGACCGGAACGATGAAGTGGTGGTGACCCGGCTTGAGGAAGACCAGCTGATCGAGGTCGCGGACGCTGGCGGCGGCTCGTACCACCGGTTCTCGACCGAGGGCGCTGCTGCGGCGGCGCTGGAAGAGGCCATTGCGCAGTACGACGAGGAGTCGCTGTCGACGGCGATGCGGCAGGAGTATCAGGACCGCTTCATGTTCTTCTTGGTGCCTGCGTTTCTGCTGTTGCTCGTGAGCACGATGCTCGGCGAGCGGCGCCCGGGTGCGCGCTTGGTGTCGTCGATTGCGTTGCTCGCGCTGCTGGCCGGCGCGTCCGGTTGTGATGACGCGCTGATGCGCCCGGACCCTCGCGTGGAGAACGCCATGGGCGCGCTCTCGGAGGGCGAGTTTGAGGCCGCGCACGAATGGCTGGAGCGGGTGCCTGCGGATGGCCGTTTGCTGCCGGAGTTTCACTACGATCGCGGGCTGATTCACGAGGCGGAGCAGACGTATCGGGCGGCGCAGGATGAGTACGTGCGTGCGCTCGGAGCGCAGGATGTGCCGGCCCAGGTGTCGGCGCTCACCGCGCTCGGCAACGCGCTGTTGGCGCAAGAGCTGTATGAGACGGCCATCGAGCGGTATCGCCGCGCGCTGACGCTGGACCCGAGCCACGATGGCGCGCGCCGCAACCTCGAGATCGCGCTGCTGCGCCTGTACCCGCCGTGCGAAACGCTGGACGATGAGTACGAGGACAACGACGGCGCTAGCACGGCCGCGACGCTGCCTTCGGTGGTGTACCAGGGCGAGTATTTGCCGCCCGGCGTGCAGCCTCCGGAGAACCACGAAGAGGAGACGCCCACGCTGACGGTGTGCCCGACGGACGCGGATTGGTACGCGATCCCGGTGGTGGGCGGCTCGACGCTGGACGTGAGCGTTTCGTTCACGCGGTTGCGGGACGATACCGGCCACGCGCCGCTCCCGGACGAGATTCTGCCCACGGCGGTGCGCATCGCGCTGATCGACGTGGACGGTGTGACGCCGCTGGCGGTGGACCAGGGGTTGGAAGGCCAAGAGCTGGTGCCCGTTTCGGCGCGTTCGTTGGAGCGTCAGCTCGACGAGGTGCCCATCTCGGCGACGGTGGATGCGGACGGCATCGCGTTCCTGAAGGTCGAGGTCGATCGGCCGCTGGAGTACAATTACACGGTTGAGATTACGCTGACGCCGCCTTGCTGGGCGCTGGAAGATGGCTTTGAGTCGAACGACCGCCGGCAGCACGCGGCGACGCTCGGCGAGGATGGCCAGCACGAGGTGCGCATCTGCGCGACCAACGACGACTGGTACACCCGCGTGGTGGGCCCCGAGGACGCGTTCTTCGTCGATGTCCTGGCGCCGATGCAGGACGACGGCACGCCGGGCACGATCGACGTGTCGTTCTTTGAGGGCGCTGGCGCGACGCCGAGCGAGCAGCAGCAGCTGACGGACCGCGGCGCGAGTTTTGACCTGCGGAATCCGGTGTCTCCGACGGCCGCGACGCTGTCTGTGATGAGCGTGGCCGAGACCGAGGGCGCCTACCGGGTGGACTCGTACTTTTACCCGCCTTGCCCGGCCAATGACCGCTACGAGCCGAACAACTCGAACGAGCAGGCGCACGCGATCGACCTGCAAGAGGACCCGCCGCCGCTGCTGCACCTTCGCTTGTGCGAATCGGACCAGGACTGGTTCGCGCTGCCGCTCCCGGAGGTTCCGGAAGAGGACCGCGAGACGCCTACGCGTCCGTTCAGTGCGCTGGTCCAGGTGGACGGCGTGCCGGTGGATATGCGGGTGGCGGTTTACGACCCCGTGTCGCGGCGCGCGGTCGCGGTGTCGCAGCCGGTTGAGGGTGCGGATCCGAATGCGTTTGTGGGGGATGCTCCGCTGACCGGCGCGGTCGCCTACGCGCAGCTTCCGTGGGAGCTCCAAGAGCTCCGCGTGCTTGTGTATGGCGCTGGCGAGACGTTCTACGACCTGAGTTTCCCGCACACCGAGATGCAGGAGCAGCAGCAGCAAGAGCAGCAGCAAGAGGAGTCTGAGGACCAAGAAGGCGACCCGGAAGACCAGCAAGAAGGCGACTCGCAGGATGGCGACGCGGAAGACTCCGAAGAGCAAGAGTCCGAGGAGCAGGAAGGTGAAGAAGAGGAGCCCGCGCCGGAAGAGGGCGAGGAAGAGGCTCAAGAGGAAGAGGCTGAGCCGGAGCAGGCGGAGATGACCGACGAAGAGGCGCAGCGTGAGCTGTTGATGCAGTTGTTGGACAGCCTGGAGTCCGACGAGGTGAACTTGCCGATGCAACAGGCGGTCGAGGCCGCCCCCAACGTTCGCATGCGAGACGAATGGTGACGGCTGCGCTGGGTACACTGACGCTGCGGACGCCCTGGTTGGGCGCGCCGGTTTGGCTGGCGCTCTGCGTGGCCGCGTTCGCGCTCTGCGCCGCAGGGCCAGCTTGGGCGCTCGACGGTGAGCTATCCGCGGTCATCGATCGGGATCGCATCACGATCGACCAGACGGTGAACCTGACGATCGAGCTTCCGGAGGGCGCATCGGGGCAGCTCGGTACGCCCGAGGGGACCGACTTTTCTGTGGTGTCGCACTCCACGAGCAGCCAGATGTCGGTCAGGAACGGTCGCCGCGAGACGCATACCTCGGTGACGTTGATGCTGCGCCCGACGCGAAACGGCACGCTGACGGTGGGGCGCGTTCCGGTGCATCTGCGGACCGAGGTCGTATACACGCAGCCGTTCTCCGTGACGGTGGGCGACGCGCCGCCGCCGGCTGGACCGGCTCCGAATCAGGGTGCGGTGCGTCCCGCGCAGCGTGCGGCTCCGGCCGACGAGACGGCGGGTGGTCCGGATTCCCGCGTGGGCCCGCTCGCGCCGCTTTCGGACGGGTTGTACTTTGGGCCGATGCCGGACGTAGAGGCGGGCGAGCCGTTCTTGGTGGCGACGATCACCGAGTCTGAGGTGTTCGTCGGCGAGCAGTTGGTGGTCGACTACGTGCTGTTCACGCCGTCGAACGCGTTCCGCATGTCTGGCGTGGAGCTCACGGAGCCGGAGTTCGCGAACATGTGGTTCATGGACGTGACGGACTCTCGTTCGCCGCGCTCGAATGGGCGGCTGGGCAGCCGTCGCGTGGGCGCGACCATCTACGACGCGCAGGTGTTGCGCAGCTACGCGCTGTTCCCGTTGCGGGATGGCCGCGCGGTGGTGCCGGAGATTTCGCTGGTGGTGGAGATGGGCGGTTTTGGCCGCGCAGCCGGCCGCCGTGTCGTGCGGTCGACGCCGCTTGAGCTCACGGTGAACCCCATCCCCGAGCGCGATCGTCCGGCCGGCTTCCGCGATGGCAACGTGGGCAGCCTGCGCGTGACGCTCAACGCGGATCGCCAGTCGGTGCGCGTGGGCGACAGCGTGAATGTGACGCTCGCGGTGTCCGGCAGCGGCTTGCTCTCGCGCGTGGTCGTGCCGCAGATTCCCGATGTGGAAGGCGCTCGGCTGTTCCCCGCCGACGAGTCCAACAACCAGGACGTGGGGCCGGACCTGTGGCTGCGCGGCGCGGCTCGGCGACGGGTGTCGCTGGTGCCGCAGCGCGAAGGCAACATCACGATCCCGCCGGTGCGCTTGAACTACTTTGACCCGTGGACGGGCACGTTCCAGGTGGCGGAGAGCGAGTCGCTCGAGGTTCAGGTCTCTGGGACGAATCCGAACGCGCTGCCGGTGGCGGACGCCGAGGCGGTCGACGTGAACGCGAGTTGGCTGGCGGAGCTGCCTCCGGAGAAGCCGATCTCGAGCAGCACGCGCGGCTGGATGCGGGCGTATCGCTCGCCGGTGTATGGTGTCGCGCTGGCGGCGCCCGTGGTCGGCTATCTGTTCATGCTCGGTGCGGGCGCGGTGCGTCGTCGACGTGCGCAATCGGCGCCGACCCGTACCCGCGACGAGGCGGCTCGCCGTGCCCACGAGGCGCTCAAGGGCGCCGACGCCGGTGAGATAGCGAAAGCGCTGCGGGGCTATGTGACTGCGATCGGTGATCGCCCGGCAGGCGGTATGACATGCGCAGCCCTGGAGACGTACGTGGCCGAGCTTTCGGACGCAACGATCGCGGCCCAGTTTGCGGCGGCGGTGAACGACGCTGAGGTGGCTCGCTACGGCGGCAGCCCGGACGTATCGGCGTTGGCCGCTGCGGCGGTCGCGGCCGTAGATGCGCTGGAGGCGACCCGATGAGCACACGGTACGCGGTTCGGTTGGTTCGGGGAGTGCGCGGCGGTGCGCTGCACGCGGCGCTGTTTACGGCGCTTCTCACGGCGTTGCTCACGTTCTCTGGTGTGGCTGTTGTGTTGCTCCCGGCCTCGGCGGTCGCGCAAGAGGACGGCGCCTCGACCCTAGCGGACGACGACGGCTCGGCGCGTTGGGCGGCACGCTGGGCGGACGACAACCCGCTGGACCCCGGCGCTTCTTACAACGCTGGGCTCCGCGCGGCCCATGCGGACCGGCTCGGTCGGTCGGTGTTCTACTTGGAACGCGCCCACCTGCTGGCGCCGTTTGACCGTCAGATTCAGGACGCGCGCACGCGGGTTCAGCGCGAGCTTCGGCGTCGTCGCTTGGAAGACGCTGGGGCGACGACGGTCACCGAGGGCGAGCCGATCGCGCTGTCGTGGTGGCGGTTCTTCTCGGGTGTGCCGCCGCTCACGTATGCGCTGATGTCACTGGCGCTGGTGTGGTTGCTGATCGCGCTGCTGGTCGCCCGTCCGCGCGCTCGCAAGGGCGCCTTGCGGGATGCGGTGACCATCGTCGCCGGCCTGAGCGCGCTCGGCATTCTGTTCGTCGCTACGATGTGGATCGGACAGGCGGTGACGACCCTGCGCTTGGAGCCGGGTGTTGTGGTCGCGACCACGCCGCGGTTTCGCGATGCGCCGGACGAGCTTTCGCGCCTGCGCAGCAGCGCGGACCTGTCGGAGGGCGCCATCGTGTTGATCCGCGAGCGGCGCGAGGGCTGGTGCCTGGTGGAGCTCGTCGAAGGCGACCGCGTCTGGGTCACCGCGGACACGGTTCGTACGGTGTCACGTCGGACGACTGCGGAGCCCTAAAGGGCTGATTCAGATGGGGTCTCTGAATCCATTCCGCCCCTCCTGAGCACAGTCGAACCACCCTTCCTGAGCGCAGTCGAACCACCCTTCCTGAGCGCAGTCGAAGGACCGG
>CBDUJZ010000094.1:0-20079 GCA_965367675.1 uncultured Myxococcales bacterium
GGGCTCGCTGAGCCGCTGCTGGGCGGTCGCGTGCAGAAGGCGCGGGCGCTGGCGAGTGAGCCCGGCGCGGTAGCGCTCGAGATCCGCGCCCCCGGCCAGTCGCACACGCTGTTGTTTTCGACCACGCCGCGGGCCGCTCGCGTTCACCGTGTGGCCGTCACCGGTCCGCAGCCTGAGCGGCCGCCGACGTTTGTCATGCTGCTCCGGAAGTGGACCATCGGCGCCGCCGTCGTCGCGATCTCCCGCATCGTCGGGGACCGCATCGTTCGCCTCGACCTCAAGGCCCGCGACGAGGAGGGCGAGACCGTGCGCATGGCGCTCATCGCCGAGCTCACCGGGCGCCACGCGAACCTGTTTCTCGTCGATGACGCCGACACGATCCTCGGCATGCTGTTGCCGAACAAGTCGGCCGAGCGCGCGCTGCGTGTAGGGCTCACGTGGGAGGCTCCGCACAGCCCGCCGCCCTCCGATGGCGCCCTGCGCGCCGGATGGCCCAGCGAGGCACCTGAGGCCTTCCTGGAGGCCCACTACACCGCGTCCGTCGACCGCGCTGGCTGGGAAAGCCAGGTCGTCACGCTGCGCTCGCGTATCAAGAAGGCGCTGAAGGGCGCGCGGCGGGCGGTCGCGGCCATCGGGCGGGATCTCGAGGCGATCGAAGGCGCCGACACGCTGCGCCGGCAAGCCGAGCTGCTACGATCGGCTTACGGCAAGGTCGCCCGCGGCGCTGAGCAGGTCGAAGTCACTGACTGGTTCGACGAGGCCACTCCCACGGTGACCATCCCGCTCGATCCGACGCGCGACCTGGAGGCCAACATCCAAGCGCTGTTCGCGCGGTACAAGCGCATGCGGCGTGGCGAAGACGTCGCGCTCGCCCGCGCCGAGGTGCTCGAGGAGCGGGTCAACGTGCTCGCCGAGCTTCAGGCGCAGCTCGACGAGGCCACCGCGCAGTTTCCAACCATGGACCCGGACGCGCGCGAGGATGCCTTGGAGGCGTTTCAACGCGCGCTCGTGGCTGCCGGCGTCCGTGAGCGGAAGCGCCAGAAGCCTGCGCAGGTGCAGGAGGAGCGCAAGCCGTACCACGCGTTCACGTCGTCGGATGGCATCCCGATCCTCGTGGGCCGCGGCTCCAAGGACAACGACGCGCTGACCTTCCATGTGGCCCGCGGAAACGACCTGTGGCTGCACGCCGCCGATGTGCCCGGCTCGCACGTGATCATCCGCGCGCCGCGTGGCTCCGACCTGCCGCACCGCACGCTCGTCGAGGCCGCGCTGCTCGCCGGACACTACAGCAAGGCGCGGGGGGAGGGCGTGATCGCCGTGAGCTACACCCAGCGTAAACACGTGCGCAAACCCAAAGGCGCGCCGCCCGGCCGCGTGACGCTCGCGGGGGCGAAGACCATCGATGTGCGCCCGGATGAGACCGCGCTCGAAGCGCTGTTCCGCACGCGCGCGGGTTAGAAACAGCGTCAGCTCAGTGCTGTCCGCTGCTTGACGCGCTCTTGCGTGGTGGCGCCGGCATTGGCCCGCTATCGGACGCCGACGCGAGATAGTCGCCGGACTCAGAGACCGCGGAGTGCAGGTCGATCGCCGCCCCGAGCAGACCACTGCGGGTCACCAATCGGAGCGCGATCGCGGCTGCCGTGAGGATTCCCGCTGCGAGCGTATAAAGGACGGTGCTGGACACGGCCAGTAGGGGCTGTCGCTAGCGAGGCACCGTGATTTCGGTGTAGCCCGCCGGCGCGGAGAAAGCGAAAGACGCCTCCGTCATACCCGCATTCGTCGAAATGTCAGAAAACCGGATGGTATTCGTGTCGCCGATGACGCCGACGATCGTCGTCTCCACGATGTTCCACGTCGCCCGGTCCACCACGAACAGCAACCGTGAGTACTCGCCGCTCGGCGTTCGCGGAACCAAGTCCAGCATCGCTTGGCTTTCGTCTGACTCGGGCAGCAGCGTGATCTCGAAGTCGTCCGCCAAACTGCCCTGGCCGAGCAAGAAGCGCATCGCCGTGGGCAGCTCGCTGTCGCCGATCGGGCTGGAGTAGAACTGCCGCTCGTTGGAGTCGATCATGTGCAGCGACGCGCCGTCGAGGATCAGCCGCCGGCCGTCCGCGTAGTCCCACAACATATGGCCGGGCCGCAGGAAGTAGACCTCGCCCGAGCCGACGCTCGGCGTTCCGCTGGTCACGCTCTGTACTTCCTGCGTGAAGGAGGCCTGGAAGTCGGTGATCGTGTCGTAGCGGGCCTGCACATTGGCGACGATCGTCTCGACCGACGCGGCGTCCAACGTCGCCGGAGGCTCCGGCGCTTCGACCTGCGCAATCTCGGTGAGCGTTACCAGTGCCGCTTCGGCCCGCAGCGAGTCCAGGTCGACAGGGAGCGTCCAGCCGACCAGCGACAGCGCCAATATGGGGATGGGAGCGAACGTTCGAAGTGTCATGAGAACTCGTGATCTGAGGCGGCCGAGCGAATGCGCGGCATAACAGAAAGACGCCGAACGAGCGCGAGATATTCACGCGGCGGTCGATTGACGGCGGCGGTCGAAGTGCACGCTGGCGGCGATGGACTGCGTCCGGGTGAGCGCGTTGTAGGACCGCTGTATGGTGGAGCCCCGCTGCGCCGGTGTGCGCTGCGCAGTGCGCGTTAACGCCGGGGCGCCTGGTCTCGTCCGGGCTTCGCGCCCGATCCATTGCGAACGACCGCGCGCTTGGGTTGCTGGGCGCGATCTGCGACTGCGGCGGCGACGCCGGCGAGTACGATGGTGACAATGATGAGAGGGATCATCAAGCGGGGGCGCTGAGAGACGAATCAGACGTCTCGGAGTATCGGGACCGCACGGGTGGGTGTCAACGCGGGGTGGTTCGGTGCGGCGGGTTAATAGGGTGGTTCGAGGGCTCCGCGGAGGCGCAAATGGGTACCGATCGGGGTCTGCGATCGGTGGTGAAAGGGGGTTCGTGTGGGCCCATGTGGGCGGCGTGTGAGGGGGTTGAGTGATCGGGTTGGATGGTACGTGTTTCGACGAGCGGGTTTGAAAGGGGCTCATCGGGGAGGAACACTAGGCGTTTCGCGGGCTTGACACCCAGGCGCGGTGCGGGCTAGATCGAGTAGTTCTATATCGACAATACGTCCTAAACGCAGCGCTGATCGGCGATGGCCCCGGGTTCGGCGGACCTGAAACACGATGAGACGCTGGCGGCTTGCGCACGATTCGCGCGACCGTAACGCTGAGAATTTGCGCACGATCCTGAACAGACGATTACGACTGAGGCGTCCTCGCCGCCGGTTGCGCATCTGATTCGATCGAACATCGTCACAGTTTCTTCAATCCACGCGTCCCCAGAACCACATGCTCTCCGAACTGATGAACTTTCCCTTTGTTTCGTCCGCGCTGCGTAAGGCAGCACCGTTGGCGCTGGTGTTCTGCGTCGGTTGCGGCAGCACGACCTCCGGGTCGGCCGTTGTGGAGAACGTGGACCGCCTGATCGAGGTCACCAACGAGGTGAACTTCCAGGTGGCCGTGTCCGAGGGCGACGCGCAGTGGGAGAACCGTCACGAGCGCGCGGCCACCGAGGCCGCCATCGCGGCGTGGGAGTTGGCGATTCACGCGGAGACGCCCGGCCAGGACCGTCGCGCGGTCATGCAGCCCATCTTCGTGAAGCTGTCGCAGGCGTACTACTGGATGGCCCACGCGCATGAGCGCTACGAGCCGGGCTCGTCGCCCGAGACGATGCAGGCGTTCTACGCCACGGGCATGGAATACGGCGCGCAGGCGATCGCGATGAACAACGACGAGTGGCGCCGCGCGCTGCTGTACGAGACGCCCGTCTCCGAGGCCGTCGTGCACCTCACGCCCGCCGACGTGCCGGCCGTGTACTGGCACGCGACCAACCTCGGCCGCTGGGGCCTGGAGCGCGGCATCGCGACCGTGCTCAGCCGCGTCAACGACATCAAGTCGATGATGGACCGCGTCGAGGCCATGAACCCCGACTACTACTACAACGCCGTCAACCGGTACCTGGGTGTGTATTACACCAAGCTTCCCTTCGGTAACCCCGACGTGCAGCAGGCGCAGCGACGCTTCCAAGAGGCGATCGAAGCCTTCCCCGGATACCTCGAGACCCGCGTCCTGTACGGCTACGACTATGTCGTCGTCACCCAGGAGCGCGATGTGGCGGTGGAGCAACTCGAAGCGGTGCTCGCCGCCGACATCGATGCGCTCCCCCAAGAGATTCGAGCGGAGAACATCAACGCGCAGCGACGCGCGCAAGAGCTGCTCGACGATATCGACGAATGGGTCCGATGATTGAATCCCAGGCGGGACTCTAACGTCCGCCTATCGCAGGCCCTACGATCGACCCGCGATCCCGGCCCGCGCATTCACCCTCCTATAGGAACGACTATGAAGAACACACTCACATTCCTCGCCGGTGCCGCCATCGCCGCTGGTGCGACGCTCTCCAGCGCCGATGCCTACGCTGTCGACTGCACCGTCGAAGAACCCTGCGTCGTGCGAATCGCCACCGTCGCCCCGCGTGGCACTCCGTGGGCCGCCCAGATGGAGCGCCTCAAGGATTACTTCGAGGAGCAGTCCGGTGGACGCCTCGACGTCCGCGCCTACCTCGGCTCGTCCGACGGCGAAGTGTCGCTCGCACGCCAGTGCAAGGACGGCGCGCTCGAGGGCATCGGCGTTTCGATCGGCGCGCTCGGCGCGCTCATCCCCGAGATGGGCGTCTTCGAGCTCCCGTACCTGTTCGATTCTCCGGAGCAGGCTGACGGCGTCATCGACAACTACCTGTTCGACGACGTGGAGTCCCTGCTCTCAACGAACGGGTTCCAACTCTACATCTTCAGCGAGAACGGCTTCCGTAACTTCGCGACCTCGAACGGCACCGCCGTCCGTGACGCGAACTCGCTGAGCGGCATCACGATGCGCGCCCAGGAGAGCTGGATTCACGAGGCCGTCTACGAGGCCCTGCACGCCACCCCGCGCGCCATCCCCGTGACCGAAGTGTCCACCGCGCTGTCGACCGGCAACGTGCAAGGCTTCGACAACACGCCGCTGTACTCGCAGGCCGCCGGTTGGCCCGAGTTCATCGATACGTGGACCGTGTCGAACCACATCTACCAGCCCGCGATCGTAACGTGGAACCGGGAGTGGTTCGAGAGCCTGCCCGCTGATCTGCAGACCGTGTTGCTCTCTAACCGCGAGGCGGAGACCCGCCGCGGCCGGAACGACATTCGTCAGATCAACCCCATGCTGATGCAGAACTTCGCTGCGTTCGGCGTGAACGTGGTTGAGCTGACCGACGCGGAGCGCTCCGCCCTCGCCGCTGCAACGTCCGGCGTGGAGGCGCAGTTCCGCAGCCGCGTCCCGACCGGTGTCCCGCTTCTCGAGACCATTCTGCAGCATCGCTAAGCCGCCCCGCGGCTCGGCGCTTCATTCACCTAGCCGAACCTCTGCATGACATAGATGTCGACCCCCCCGTCCGGTGAGACCACAAAAGGTTACGGAGCCGTAGTTCAACGCAGGTTCCCCATGCTCGCATGGGTTGGAACCGCCGACGACGCCGTCTATGCGGTCGAGCGGGTGGTCGTCACGGCCGCCATGCTCATCATGAGCGCAGTGGTGTGCATCGGCGTGCTGTTCCAGTTCGTCGCCAAACAACGTGCGATTTGGAACCGCCTCGGGGGCGAGGCTTCCATCCTCGATCTCTGGCCCGCGCTCGGCGTCGCATTCGCTGTGGCGCTGCTGGCGCGCGGCGTGTGGAGCCGTTCGCCGCTCGCGGCCGGCGGCAGAGGCGCGGTGGCGGTGTTAACGCTGCTGACCGTCCTCGTGTTCGGCGCGTTCTCGTTCGGCCTGATCCTACTCCCCAGCAAAGCGGTGATGGCGCTCGTCATCATCGGCGCGGGCAAGTGGGTCATGGTCGCCGAGTTCGACCGCGAGCGCCCGCTGGGCACCCCGCGTTGGGACGGCAACATGAAGCTCCGCATGGCGGTGACCGCCGCCGTGACGCTGTGCATGGCGTACGGCGCCTTTGTCGTGACGCCCGAGCGCTACTCGTGGACCAACAAGCTCGCGCTGTTCTTGCTGCTGTGGACCGCCTTCATCGGCGCGTCGATGGCCACGCATGACCAGCGCCACTTGACGATCGACGCGGTGCGCAAGGCGTTGCCGGCCAAGGCGCTGCCCTTCTACCAGGCCATCAGTCACCTGATCGCGGCCATCTTTACCGCCGCGTTCACGTACCTCGCGTTCTTGTACCTGGGCTCGCGCCTGGGTGAGACGACGGCCCCGAACGAGATTCCCGACTGGCTTAAGGTACTGGCGATCCCCGTGTCGCTGTTCCTGGTCACGCTCCGCTTCAGCGGTCAGAGCATCGCCGCGGCCATGGTGGCGTTCCTCAAACTCGACACCTCGGACGACGCGGTGGAGGCCTCGAGCCCCGCTAGCTCCGCCACAGCCGGCGCGGAGGTGGACCGATGAGTGTCCTCGGGTTGGGCCTGATCATCATCATCGTCGGCGCCGTCTTCCTCGGCGAGCCGCTCTACGTGCTCATCGGTACGGTCGCGGCCTTCCTGCTCATGGCAGGCGGGCAGTACCCGAACTTCACCGACCTCACGGCCGTCATCGAGATGACCCGTGAGCTGTCGGACAAAGAAGTCCTGCTCGCGATCCCGTTCTTCGTGATCTCGGGCGCGCTCATGTCCGAAGGCGACATCGCGCGAAGACTTATCGCGGTCGCACGGACCGCGTTTGGCTGGCTACCGGGCGGCCTCGCGGTCAGCACCGTCATGGGCTGCATTTTCTTTGCGGCGATCTCCGGATCATCGCCGGTGACCGTCATCGCGATCGGCTCCATCATGGTGCCGGCGCTGTTGGCCGAAGGCTACGACAAGCGCTTCAGCACAGGCATCGTCACCTCCGCCGGTAGCCTCGGAATCCTGATCCCGCCGTCCATCCCCATGATCGTGTACGCGATCATCGTGCCGGACGGCTTCCGCGACCCGGCGGGCTACTCCGTGGCTGGCCAGGACGGCACGCTCGGACTCGTCGACCTCTTCGTCGCCGGTATGGGCCCGGGCTTCCTCATCGGAGGTATCTTCGCGGCCTACGCGGTGATGATGGGCATGCGCATGCGTACTCCCACAGAGGGGTTCAGCACGGGCGCGATGTACGCTGCGATTCGAGATGGCATCTGGGCGCTCGCGCTGCCGGTGCTCATCTTGGGCGGCATCTACATGGGCGTGTTCACGCCCACAGAGGCCGCGGCTGTCAGCGTGGTGTACGCCTTGGTGGTCGAGCTGGGTATCCACCGCAGCCTCACGGTGCATGACCTCCCGCGGATCCTCGCGGAGTCGACCGTGCTCATCGGCTCGCTGCTGGTCATCCTCGCGTTGGCGCAGGGCTTCAACAAGTACTTGGTGCTGGCGCAGGTCGGCGAGGCGTCGCTGGTGTGGTTGGAGCAGTTCGAACTGACGCCGGTCGTGTTCCTCCTGCTGCTCAACATCCTGCTGTTGATCGTCGGCTGTTTCATGGACATCTTGTCCGCGATTCTCATCCTCGTGCCGCTGATCAGCCCCATCGCGTTCGGGCTGGGTATCCACCCGATGCACCTGGCGATCATCGTCATCGTGAACCTCGAGATCGGCTACCTGACGCCGCCGCTGGGCCTCAACTTGTTCGTCGCCAGCACGGTGTTCAGGCAATCGATCGGTGACGTGATCCGCTCGGTCATCCCGTTCCTGTTGCTCATGCTGGCTGGCCTCATGGTCGTCACCTACGTGCCGACGGTGTCGCTGGGCGCGGTCTCGCTGCGCAACGGCGGCGACTTTGTGGTGCCGTTCCCCGAGCGCAAGATCGCCATGGAAGGCATCGAGATTCCCGACGCCGTGCGCTTCCTCTCCTCGATGGCTGAGGAAGAAGAAGGCGCCGAGGCGGAGGAAGAAGCCGAGGAAGAGGCAGCGCCGGACCGTCCGATGAGCATCGCCGAGATGATGGCGGCGTCTGAGGCGGAGGCGGAGGCCGAAGCGATGGATGGACTGGCGTACGACACGCTCGGCGACCTGCTGAACGACTACCGTGCGATTTGGCGTGGACACATGCTTTTGGAAGAGATCGGCCGGGAGGAGTAGGATGGACGCTCCGCGTTCGTTCACTCCTGCCTAGAGCTCTCCATGAAGTACCGTCTGCTCGGTCGTACCGGCCTCCACGTCTCGCCCATCTGCCTCGGAACCATGACCTGGGGTGGCCGCGGCTTCTGGGAAGCCATCGGCAAGGTGGGGCAGACCGCTGTCAACGAGCAGCTCGGACAAGCGCTCGACGCCGGTGTGAACTTCATCGACACCGCGAACGTGTATCACGAGGGTCTCAGCGAAGAGATGCTCGGCCACGCCATCGCCGCGAGTGATACCCCGCGGGACCACCTGGTGGTGGCGACCAAGGTGTATGGGCGCGTGCGGCCGGGGCCCAACGGCGCTGGACTGACCCGAATGCACATCCTTCGCGAGGTGGAGCTGAGCCTGAAGCGGCTCGGCACGGACTACATCGACCTGTACCAGATTCATGGGCTCGACCCGCTCACGCCGATCGACGAGACGCTCCGCGCGTTGGATGACCTCGTGCGGAGCGGCAAGGTCCGCTACCTGGGCGTATCGAACCAGGCGGCGTGGCGCATTGCCAAAGCGCTCGGCGTGTCGGAGCGCCAGGGCCTGGCGCGGTTCGAGAGTGTGCAGTCGTACTACACGGTTGCCGGCCGCGACGTGGAGCGGGAGATTGTGCCGCTGGCGCTCGAAGACGCGCTCAGCCTGTTGGTGTGGAGCCCGCTCGCCGGTGGCTTGCTGAGCGGCAAGTTCGGCCGCGACGGCGGGCCGGAGGATGCGCGTCGGGCGACGTTCGATTTCCCACCCGTCAACCGCGACCGCGCCTTCGATTGCGTGGATGTCATGCGCGAGGTGGCGGCGGCCCACGAGTGCAGCGTCGCCCGTGTGGCGCTCGCTTGGCTGCTGCATCAGCCCGCGGTCACGTCTGTGATTGTGGGGGCCAAGACGGACGTGCAGCTGGCTGACAACCTGGCTGCGGCCGACCTGACGCTCACCGCCGACGAGCTTGCGGCGATCGACAACGTGAGCGCGCTGCCGTCGGAGTACCCGCAATGGATGGAGACCCGGCAGGGCACGTACCGCGATGTGTAGCGCGCGGCGCTCTTGGTGGCGGGGCTGCGTCAGTGCGCGGCGCCGCTAGACCGCCATCGTTCGGTCGGACGTCGCTAGACGCGGACCCATTAGACGCGCTTGGCGTGCAATCTACCGCGGTTCCGTCCGGATCGCGTCGATCAGGGCGCCGGGCGGGTTGCAACCTGTCCTTCCCTCGGCTGCGATCAGGGAGGCTCGCTCAGGCAGGGTGGGTTGGGTGGAGAGACCTCAAATGGGTCAGCTCACTAGGGGCCGATCGGCGGGGTGGCGCGCTGCCCGTCATCGAGCACGACCTCGCTGGAGGGCATCGCTGCGATGGGCTCGAGCGAGGGTTGAATCTCGGCTGGGCGTCCGTGGCTTACCGTTCCGCGCTCGACCAGGTTCCGGTGGTACGTGTACGTGGCCAAGCTGAGGTATCCGGCGCGCCGCAGGTTGTTGAGGATGTTGCCCATTTTGGTACGTCGTGACGGCACGATCTGCCCGTCGAGGTACTGGCCGCCGAACACGCGAGGGTTGGGCAGGATCGCGGCGAGGAACGCGCTCTCTCGGAGCGTGAGCTGTCCGGGGGCGTGTCCGAAGTAGGCCATGGCGCCCTGGCGGATACCGTAGATTTGCTCTCCCCAGTGGGCGAGGTTCATGTAGAGCTCGAGAATGGCATCTTTGCCGAGCTCTCGCTCCATGAGCCAGGTGAGGAAGGTCTCTTGGACTTTGCGGGCGACGGTGCGGTCGTGGCTCAGGAACAGGTTCTTGGTGACCTGCTGGCTGATGGTGCTGCCGCCGCGGACCACGTGGCCGGCTTCGATGTTGGCGCGCAGCGCGGAGCGCAGGCCGCGGGCGTCGAAGCCCTCGTGGATCCAGAAGCGGTCGTCTTCGGCGGCGACGAGCGCGCGGAATGTGAGCGGCGGGACGTCGGTGAGGGCGACCCAGTCGGCGTCTCCAGGCCCGAGCGTGCGGGGTCCGTCACGGGTGTGCACGGTCCACACGAAGTCGGGCTCTGCGAAGCGATCGATCGGGGCGCGTGGCCCGTATTCGATCACCTCGAAGTCCTCGGTTTCATATGAGAAGTCTGTGATCAGGTCGTCCAGGTGATCGGTATCGATCGCCAGCGAAAAGCGTGCGCCGATCTGGCCGGAGAGGCGGAATCCCTCGAGGGTGTCGGCGAAGCCTTCGGGCAGTGCGTCGAGCACTTGCTGGGCGTCGCGTCGGGGGAGGACGGCGTTGAGCTGGAGGGTGGTGCGTTCGGGGGCACGGCTGGCGTCGATGCTGGCGACGAAGTCGAGCGGCGCGAAATACAGGCGTCCACGCTGGAGCAGCACGCTGTTGGTGTCCGGCCACACGCCGATGGTGGCTTCGACGCTCAGGTCGAGGTGTTGTAGCGGCGCGTCGCAGAGGGCGGGGACGTGGACCTCAAGCCCGGCGAGGTCTCCGTCGATCTCGCTCTGAAGGGCGCGATTCTCGGGGTCCCAGTGGCTGCGCACGTCACCGGTAAAGGTGCCTGCGGTGAGCGGGGGGGATTCGCGGCGGGCGAAGGCGATGAGGGGCGCGATGTTGAAGCCGTCCGCGCGAATGTGCGCTGTTGGCGGGCCGTCTTCCGGGAGGTCTGCGATGAGCGTGGCCAGGTCGCCTTCGGCGTCAGCGAACACAATCTCGGCGCTCAGGTTTCGGTCGGTCCAACCGCGCGAGAGGGTGGTGCTCGGGATCGCGGCGGGGGCGGCGCCGGTGGTGTCGCGCACGGCGACTTCGCGGGCGACCGCGCGCAGGCCGGCGCGCGAGAAGTGCAGGACGACGTCGCGTGCGGTGAGCGAAGCGATGGGGAAGTCGACTCCTGGAACGGCGGCGTCCAGGTCGGTGGCGCGCAGGTCAGAGACGGTGATCGACGGCGGCCAGTCCACGTGTACGCCGCCCACGGAGAGGTGCGCGTCTGGGCTGGAGGGTACGTCGAACGGGAGGAGCGGGACGATGTCGTTGGAGTCGACGAACCGCAGCGACAGGCGCTGCTCGCCGTCTTCGAGGGCGCCGGAGATGCGTCCGCGCCCGAGCCCTTCGATGAGCACGTCGCCGTCTACGCGGCCCCCGGGGTTGTTGGCGTCTGGCGGGCGGTAGGTGACGTCTTGCACGCGCAGGCCGAGGGACGGCACGGCGCCGGAGACGTCGTCGAAGGAGAACTGGCCGTCATCGAGCTCGACGCGGGGCAGGGCTTGGATGAGGAGTTGGACCTGGGCGGCTTCGTCGGTCGCGGCCGGTCGTGGCGGGTTTGTGCCGCCGGCGTTGGCCTGTCCCTCGCTCTGGCGGATCTCGTAGGTGGCCCAGCGGAACCAATCGGCGTGTGGTCCCGCGCCCCCGTCGACGACCACGGAGATGCGCGGGGTGTCGATCTGCACGGTGGTGGCGCGGGGCGATCCTCGGAGGATGGCGCTGATGTCCGGGTGGACGATGATGCTGTCGAGGTGGGCGAGCGGGCGGTCGGGCGCGCGCGCTGGCACGGACCGCAGGGGGAAGAAGCGCACGCCTTGAAGCTCGACGCCCCACAGTCCGGCGGGGCGGATGTGGTCGACCTCGATGCGTCCGTTGAGGGTGTAGGCGATGGCGGGGAGGCGCGCTTCGAGCGGGCCTCGGAGGAAAATCTCGGATCGGGCCGCGACCTGCAGGAGCACCAGCAGGGAGAGGATTCCGCACAGCGCGATAATGGGGCGCTTGATCGTGCGGATTGAAATGTTGTGCCGTTGGTGCATGCTCTCGCGTGGTCGGCGGTGGGTGCACTGTGGACGCGCAACTCCGAGCCGAATCCCGGGCCATATTGCCAGATGTCACGTCATTCTACCCCAGAACAAACGGTGCGAAGGATCTTTCCAGGGATCTCTGCGGCGTTCGCAGTGGCAAGTGCCGTGTGGATTTCCGGCTGCGGCGTGTTCGGTCCGCCCCCGGTGGTGGGCTCCGGTTCGTCGATCCCGGCAGCCGAGCGTCCGGACGATCCGTTCGCTCGCTTGGAGGATCGGACGGTGATCCCGGCGTTCGAGTTCGGCACGTGTTCGAGCGACGCGGAGTGCGCCCCGACGGGCTGTGAGGGCTCGATGTGCTCTCCGAACGATGAGCCGGCGGTGTGCGTGACGGGCGTGCTGGCGATGTGCTTCGCGCAGCTGCCCGCTTCGGAGTGTGGCTGTGTTGAGGGCTACTGTCGTTGGGCGCGGACGGGTCCGGTGAACCAATGCGCGGTGTTGGGCGCGGATTCGCCGACGAACCGCCCGGTGCGCGGGACGGATCCGGCCGAGATGTTCCCGATCCGCAACGACTGACGCGGCAGGGCTGATGACTTCGGCCCTGGGTCGGCCGTGGGGCGGCGGTGCGGCTGCTGTGCGCGCCCGCCGGACATTGCGCGCGCATCCAATTCGGTGCACGCGGGCGGCGATCTCGTGATCTTGCCTTGCGCAGGGTCGCGGATTGTCTAAATGTCAGTGAATGCGGAATAGACGCGTGCCGTCTGACCGTTAGTGCCCTGTGTCCAGCCTTAGAGCCCTCCGACGCCGATGTTTGGTAGAAAGCCCCGTAAAGACGATCTTCACGAGCGATTCGCACAAGAAGCGATGCCGCACGCTGATGCACTCTTCGGCGCCGCGATGCGGATGACGAAATCCCGTCGCGACGCAGAAGACTTGGTGCAGGACACGCTGATGAAAGCGTTCCAGCACTTCGACAAGTACCAGGCGGGGACGAACTGTAAGGCGTGGCTGTTCAAGATTCTGACGAACACGTTCATCAACCGGTACCGCAAGCAGCAGCGTAACCGCGTGCACTTGGCCGACGAAGAGCGCGGCCGTCCGCTGGCGGAGCGCATCGCTGTTCGCGCGCCGTCCGAGCTGGAGACCCGCCCGGAGACGCCCGACGAGAATATCGAGCGTCTGTTCGGCGACGAGGTTGGCGCGGCGTTGCGCAACGTGCCGGTGGACTTCCGAATGGTCGTCATCTTGGCCGACGTTTACGACTTTGCGTACAAGGAGTGCGCCGAGATCTTGGACGTGCCGATCGGCACGGTCATGAGCCGACTGTACCGTGGCCGTCGTCTGCTGCGCGCAGAGTTGGCCGAATACGCTGTCGAGTCCGGGTCCGTTCGCGGCGTGTCGGACGATCATGTGGAACAGATTGCGAAGGACCGCGGGAATACGGTGCCCTTCGAGAAGCTTCGTAAGGCACTCTAATCGGAGTTCTTTTATGATGTCCTGCACAGACCTGAGCGCCGTTCTCGAGCCCTACATCGACGGCGAAGTCGACGAAGTAGATGCCGTCGAGATCGAGGGCCACATCAACGGGTGCGAGTCCTGTTGCGCTGAACTGGAGCGCCGCGCTTCCCTTAAAGAGGGGCTGCGCGCGCTGGCCAATGAGCACGCGCTGTCCGACGGCTTTCGCTCTCAGATGGATTCGATGCTCACGCTGGTTCCCGAGCGGGAAGCCACGCGACCTGCGGCTCCGCGCACGGCGTGGATGGCAGCCGCGGCAGCGGTGATGGTGGTCGGTACCGCGGGCGTCACCTACGCGATCACGGCGCCTTCAACGCCGGAGCCGCCGATGGTGGTCGCTTCTGCGTATCCCACGCCGCCGGTGACCGCCGCGGCCGTAGATGAGTCCGTGCGCTGGCACAGCCGCCCGGTCCCGATCGAAGTGACCGGTCCTGACGGCGTGGAAGTGGGCGAGTGGTTCCGAGGCAAGGTGGACTTCCCGGTCTCGCCGCCGAACTTTGCCCGCCGCGCGAACCTGCTCGGTGGTCGGCTCGGCAACGTGTCGGACCACGAGGCTGCGGTGCTCGTATACGATGTCGAGGGCACCAAGCTCTCGGTCATGATGTACGAGCCGGAGAACGATATCGCGACGGGCGCGCCGAGCCCGACCGAGCTCCCGTATTACGTGGGCGAGCGAAACGGTTACAACGTGGCCTTCCACGAGCACGATGGTGTTGCGTACACGTTCACGACGAACCTGCCGGATGCAGAGCTTCGGTCGCTTGTGAACGTGGCGTTCAGCTACTGAGAACGCGCGGCGTTTAGCGGCTGAGGTCACGTGCGGAGCTGGTGGGCCTGACGGCTTGTAACGGCGCTGACGTAGACCGCGGCGGCGTCGCTAGTTGTCGTCCAGTTCGGTGACCCGGAGCGTGATGGACGTCTCGCGGTCGAAGTCGAGTGCGCCATCGGTGGCGCGTCCGCGTGCGCGGGCTTGGCCAGTCCACTCGGCGTCGAGCGCGACCACGCGGCGCGCGCCGAGGTCGATCTCCATGGCCGCGGTTCCGGTGCCGCGCATGCGAATGGGGCGGCCGAACGCCTCGACGAGGACGTCGGCGTCGAACTCCACGGTCGCGGTGGACAAGAGGTCGTCGCCGCGTTGATACGGCGCCTCGGCTTGGAGTGTGGCGCGGGCGGTGGCGTTCGCGGGTAGGCCGAGGGTGGGGGCGACGTCGATGCGCCGGCTCCACGTCTCCGCGGGGCGGACGAAGCGCGCCGGCATGAGCGGAGTGAAGGTGAGCGCGAGCCACGGCGGTGCGTCGAAGATCTCGCCGCGCGTGTTGGCGCACTGGGCGGGCGTCGCGTCGGCGCGGCAGCTCCACACGTGGTCGGTTGCCGGGTCATGGCTGAGCTCGGTCGGCCGTCCGGAGTTGAGGCGGGAGAAGGTCTCGAACCGGACCTCGACTGTGCTCGGGGCACCCTTGTCGACACCTGCGACGCGGAGGTTGTAGGTGGTCTCGATACTGGAATCGAGCAGCGAGGTCGCGACGCCATCGCCGGCGTTGATTCGAATTTCGGTGATCGAGCTCCAGTCGACGTTACGCCGAAAGGTGTCTCCAACACGGAACGCTGGGGTGAGGGCGAGGCTGTCTGAGCTCGCGCGCTGCATGTGCGGCTCGGGCGCCTCTTGGATGTCCGGCTCCGAGTCCTCGACGTCGGCGTCGGCTGTGGGGCTCGGTGCGACGGGCTCGGGGTAGGGCGGCGGCGGGGTCGGCACAGAGGCGACGGGCTGCGGCTCGGGCTCGAGCTCGGTGGCTTCGATATCGACGGGCGGCTCGTCACCGGTGCACGCGGGGGCGGCGGCGATAGCGAGCGCGATAAGAAGGCAACCGTTGGTAACGTGTCTGGGGGGCATGCGGGGCGTCACAGCCGGATGGGTGAGCGATTGGAAGCTAGGAGAGGTGTATAGGGTCGCAGGCAGATGGGGGCCAGTGTGGCGCGCGCGGTTTGCACCCAGGTTTTGTGTGCGGGCGGGAGCGGTGGGGTCGCGCGTACGGTCGGCGGCGGATTGCGTGTCGGTTGTGACAGACGGATGACGCGCCGATGACACGCTTGATGGCACGCCGAGGGAGGCGTACGAGAGCCCGGACTGACTCACGGAGCCGACCATGTCACAGCCGAGCGTTTTGATCGTAGAGGATGAGACCGACTTGCTGAAGTTGATTGAGTTCAACATGCGGCAGTCTGGATTCACGACGTTTGTGGCCACGACGGGGAAGCAAGCGTTGGAGATTGCGACGCGGGAGCGCCCGGACGTGATCCTGTTGGACCTGATGTTGCCGGACATTCAGGGGACGGACTTGTGCCGCACGCTGCGTGGGCAGCCTGAGACGTTGGACATCCCGATTTTGATGGTGACGGCGCGGGGCGAGGAGATCGACCGCGTGGTCGGGTTCGAGTTGGGCGCCGATGACTATGTTGTGAAGCCGTTCTCGCCGCGCGAGCTGGTGTTGCGGGTGAAGGCGGTGCTGAAGCGTTCGGCGCGCACGCCCAAGGACGACGTGGAGCGCGATGTGCTGCGGTTCGGCGAGCTGGATGTGGACGTGTCCGCGCACGAGGTGCGGGTGGACGGCGAGCAGATCGAGCTGACGGCGCTGGAGTTTCGTCTGCTGACGACGCTGATGCAGCGCGCGGGCCGGGTGCAGAGCCGGGACCAGCTGCTGGACGATGTGTGGGGCGACGTGTCGGTGACGACGCGGACGGTGGACACGCACGTGAAGCGGCTGCGCGAGAAGATGGGCGACGCTGCGCGGTTCGTGGAGACGGTGCGCGGGGTGGGCTATCGGTTCGCGCGTCAGCCGTCGTAGTCACGCGTCTTCGTTCGGCCGCGTGGGTGCCGCTAGCGCAGGGCGCCGGTCCGGTCGCGGTCGGGCTGGTGATGGTGTAGGCGAAAGGGCGCGGAGATCAGGAACGCCGGTCGCCGTGTCGACCTACCGAAGAGGCCCCGATGAGTATTTCGTTTCCGGTACTGCCGGTCATTCTCCCGATCATGCAGGAGGGCGTGATCGCGCTCGACAACGAGGGCGTGGTTCGCATGGCGAATGACGCGGCGGCGCGTTTGGTGCGCTTGGATGATTCGGCGCGCGGCGAGCGTTTGGTGGGGCATGAGCTGACGTCGGTGTGTCGCCTGGACGCGTTGGCGAAGCTGGCCGAGGAGGTGTTGCTGGACGGCGAGGAGTTCCGCGGCGAGATCACGAACGACACTGGGCATGTGCGTCGCGTGGACGTGGCGTTGGTGCCGCGGGTGAAGAAAGGTCGGGTCGTGGGCGCTGTGATCCTGCTGTTGGATCGCACGGATGTGTTCCGTTTGGAGCGTGTGCGTCAGGATTTCGTGGCGAACGTGTCGCACGAGCTGCGCACGCCGATCGCTGCGATCCGGGGTTGGTCGGAGACGCTGGCGACGGGTCCGTTTGAGCTGCCGGATTTTGTTCGGGAGCAGCTTCAGACGATTCAACGGAACAGCGATCGTCTGACGGCGTTGGTGAACGATCTTTTGACGCTGGCGAAGGCCGAGGCGAACGTTTTGCATGGTGAGTACAGCCGCGTGGATCTTCAGGCGGTGATCGACGAGGTGGTGGTGGCGCTGGAGACGGGGCTGGTGGCGAAGCAGCTTGAGGTGCAGGTGATCGTGGACGCGGAGGCGGCGGTGATCCACACGCAGCGTCGGGCGCTGGAGTACATTTTGCGGAACCTGGTCGAGAACGCTGTGAAGTACTCGAATGAGGACGGGAAGATCGTGGTTCGGGCGCAGCGTCGTAAGAAGGGGCGCCTGCGGATCTCGGTTCAGGACGACGGGATCGGCATTGATAAGCACCACTTGCCGCGTTTGTTCGAGCGCTTCTATCGGGTGGACGAGGGTCGGAGCCGAACGGAAGGCGGCACGGGGCTTGGGCTGGCGATTGTGAAGCACTTTGCGTCTTCGCTGGGCGGAGACGTGCGCGTTTACAGCGAGCCGGGCAAGGGGTCGGAGTTTGCGGTGCGGTTGCCACGAGAGGCGTGGGAGATCCCGGAAGGCTAGGAGCGGGCTTGTGGGCGCGGATGTTGCGAAGGGGGCCTATTTTGTGGTCTTGCGGATGGCAGGTCAGGGGGTTATGTAGCCGGCCCGGAATAACCCCAGCTCTGTTGCCGTTTGGGGAGTGTTATCAACGCTCCGGCTCACGGTTTCAGTGACCTTTGCACCCCCACCACAGGATCGAGATGTATCGACTTAAGCCGCTTCTGGCACTGCTCGCGATGACGCTTTTCGCGCTCGCAGCTTGCCGCAGCAACAATCCCGCGCCCGATCGTGAAGGCGCAACCCCGAACGAGCCGGCCACGGCCGCCGCTGCAGTCGCGGATGACGCGCCGCAGTTCGACCCCGACGATTCTTGGGGATTGGCGGGCGCACCGCTGAAGGGCTCGCCGAACGGCTTGGTCACGCTGGTGGAGTTCTCGGACTTCGAATGCCCCTTCTGCAGCCGCGTGAACCCGACGATGGCTCAGCTTCTTGAGGCTGAAGAGTTCGCTGGCAACCTGCGCATCGTGTTCAAGCAGATGCCGCTTTCGTTCCACGCGAACGCGCACGTGGCCGCTCAGGCGTCGCTTGCCGCTCACGCGCAGGGCAAGTTCTGGGAGTACCACGACATTCTCTTCGAGAATCAGCGTGCGCTGACGCGTCCTCAGCTTGAGGGCTACGCGGAGCAGCTCGGTTTGGACATGGAGGCGTTCCGCGCCGCCTTGGACAACGAGACGTACAAGGAGCAGGTCGATGAGGACATCGCTGTTGCGGGCCGTCTCGGCATCCGTGGCACGCCGAACTTCATGATCAACGGCCGTCAGGTGACTGGCGCCGTTCCTTACGAGCAGTTCGCCACGGCCGTGCGCGAAGAGCTTGCGGCGATCCAGCCGCTGATCGACGGCGGCCAGTCGCTGTCGGACGCGTACGCAGCTCGCCTCGCGGCGAACGCGGAAGCGGCTCCTGCTCCGGCCGCTCCGGCCGCCGCTCCGGCGGCTCGCCCGCAGCCTGACCCGAACGCCGAGCTTTACGTGCCGGTTGGTGAGTCCCCGTTCAAGGGACCGGCCGACGCGCTCGTGACGATCGTCGAGTTCTCGGAGTTCCAATGCCCCTTCTGCAGCCGCGTCGGTCCGACCGTGCAGCAGATCATCGACACGTACGGCGACGACGTCCGCGTTGTGTTCAAGCACAACCCGCTGTCGTTCCACGACCGTGCCGAGCCGGCCGCCCGCGCTGCGATCGCCGCGCAGAACCAGGGCAAGTTCTGGGAGTACCACGACCTGATGTTCGCCAACCAGCAGGGCCTCACGGACGCCAACCTGGCGGCGTGGGCTGAGCAGCTCGGCCTGAACATGGACCGTTTCAACGCTGACCTTCAGGCGGAAGCGACTTCGGCGCGTATCCGTGAGGACATGGCGCTTGCGACGCGTCTTGCCGCTGGCGGCACGCCGCACTTCTTCGTCAACGGATACCGTCTTCGTGGCGCGCAGCCGTTCGACCGTTTCCGTACGGTCATCGACGAGCGTCTTGAGGAGGCTCGTGCCCTCGTGACCGCTGGTACGCCCCGTGCGGGCGTCTACGAGGCGCTCCAGGCGGACGCCGTTCGCGGCCCCGCGCCGATGATCACGCCCCCGGCCGCGCCTCAGGCCGCTGCCGCTCCGGCTGCCCCGGCCGCTCCGGTCGAGGTCAACATCGGTGGCTCCGCGCAGCGTGGCCCGGCGGACGCCCCCGTGACCATCGCGGTGTGGACGGACTTCGAATGCCCCTTCTGCTCGCGCTTCGCGAACAACCTTGACGCCGCTCTTGAGGGCTACGAGGACCGCGTGCAGGTCGTGCTCAAGCACTTCCCCCTGTCGTTCCACCAGAACGCGCACCTCGCCGCGCAGGCCTCGATGGCTGCCATGGCGCAGGGCAAGTTCTGGGAGTACCACGACATCCTCTTCGAGAATCAGCGCGGTCTCACCCGTCCTGAGCTCGAGGGCTACGCGGAGCAGCTTGGCCTGAACATGGAGACGTTCCGCGCCGCGCTCGACGACGGCACGTACCGCGCCGCTGTTGACGCCGAGATGGCCGAAGGCCGCGCCGCTGGCATCAGCGGAACGCCCGGCTGGCTCGTGAACGGCGTCAAGTTCGGCGGCGCTCGCCCGCCGGAGGCGATTCGCGCCGAGATCGACCGTGCGCTGGCCGCTCTTGAAGAGTAGGCACTAGCCCAACGAAAGACGCCCGGCCTAGGCCGGGCGTTCTTCGTTTTTGGGGTGGTGGTTTGTTGTGTCCGTCGACTTCCCATCGGCAGGCTGAGGGCGGGCAGGCTTAGGACGGGATTGTGGTCCTTCGACTTTGCTCAGGACGGGGTTGTGGTCCTTCGACTTTGCTCAGGAAGGGGTTGTGGTCCTTCGACTTCCCATCGGCAGGCTGAGGAAGGGGTTGTGGTCCTTCGACTTTGCTCAGGACGGGATTGTCCTCCTTCGACTTTGCTCGGGAAGGGGTTGTGGTCCTTCGACTTCGCTCAGGAAGGGCTTGTGGTCCTTCGACTCTGCTCAGGAAGGGCTTGTGGTCCTTCGACTTTGCTCAGGAAGGGGTTGTGGTCCTTCGACTTTGCTCAGGACGGGATTGTCCTCCTTCGAC
>CBDUJZ010000095.1:0-19884 GCA_965367675.1 uncultured Myxococcales bacterium
CGCACGCTCGTCAGGACCGGCGGTTTCGCACGCTCGTCAGGACCGGCGGTTTCGCACGCTCCTCGGCCCCAGCCACGCGCCCACCCGGACGTGCCGTATTCCACCCGAATACGCGAACCACGCTCGGCCGGTTGCGCCCAGCGGGCCGGCCCATCACGGTCTCTTCATGCCCGCCGCGTCCCCAGCGCAGCGAACTTGGCACCACACTTGCTCTATTCACGGGCACTTCCCACGTGTCGCCCGTTTCCCGCAGCAAACGTGCGCTTCGAACCTCAAGTTCCTGATACGGCACCATGAAACGTCTCAACTTTTTCGGCACATCGCGCGGATCAACGCGCGGCTCTAAGCTCGGAACAGCCCTCCTCGTGGCCACCACCGCCACCGGCGCCCTCGCCGGCTGCGGGAGCGACGGCAACGGGATCACCGGCAACGACCCCGAGGATGGCGAGGTGCTCGACGCTCGGCGGCTCAAGATCGTCGAAGACGACGTGCGCGCGTTCCGCAGCCCAGGCGCCACCGGCATCACCATCCACGTGCCCGTCACCGCCGAAGGCAACGTCGCGCAGCTGCTGACCGGCAGCGCCACCCTCCGCACCATCGCCGGCGAAACCGTCGCGCAAGTCGACGCGCCCCAGCGCCTGCTCGACGACGACGGAAACACCCTCGCCAGCGGCGCCGCCGTCGCCGCGTTCGGGCTCACCGGGCAACGCGGCACGCTCGTGTTCGAGGTCCCCGACTTCGCCGACACGCCCGCGTCCACCCGCGACGCCGGCGCGCTCGCCAACCTGGTCATCGACTACGAGGTCCGCACCGAAGACACCCGCGTGTACGGCCACCGATCGCTGTTCACGGCCTGGGACAAGCAGAGCGTGCAGCTGTTCTCGACCGACGAGTTTGCCGTCGGCGGCGAGAGCTACGTGCGCGTGATCGCCGTTGATCCCAGCAACGGAGACGCCATCGAGGACGCCGTGGTGAGCGTCGGATTTCACGACGACGACGGCGCGTTCGTATCGCTCGCCACCGCGAGCACCGACGCGTTCGGCGTGGCGGCGATCCCCGTCCCTGTGCCAGAAAGTCTGATCGGACAGCGCGAACTCGTCGTCGAAATCTCCAATAACGACGGACTGTTAGAGACGCTCATCGCGCCCGCCGCCGTGGCCCGCGAGCAGCGGATCATGATCACCACCGACAAGCCGATCTACCAGCCCGGCCAGACGATCCACCTGCGCTCGCTCACGCTCGACCGCCGCTCGCTGCGCCCCAGCGCCAACGCGCCCGTGCTCATCGAGATCAAGGACGCCGAGGGCAACAAGGTGGGCCGTATCGAGACGGTCACCGATGACTTCGGCATCGCCGCGACCGAGTTCACGCTGGCCCGCGAGCTCAACCAAGGCACGTGGACCATCGCCGCGACCGTCGACGGTGTCACGTCCGAGCGAGACGTCACGGTGGGCCAATACGTGCTGCCCAAGTTCAACGTCGTCGCCCGCCCGGACGCCGAGTACTACCGGCCCGGCGACACGGCCGTGTTCACCATCGACTCGCAGTACTTCTTTGGCCAACCGGTGGCCGGCGGCGCGGTGCTGGTGGAGCCGTTCACGTTCGACGTGGGCTTCACCCCGCTGCCGCCCATCACGACCACCCTCAACGACGACGGCATCACCATCGTCGAGGTCCCGATCCCGTCGCACTTGGTCGGCCTTCCGCTTGAGCAAGGCGATACGTTTGTACGCGTCGACATCTCGGTGACGGACGCCACGGGCCACACGCAGACGTCTTCCCAGAGCCTCGCGGTCGCGAACGCAGACGCGGTGATCACCGTCGTCCCGGCCACCTCGATCCTGCCCGGCCAGGACACCGTCTTCTACGTGATCACCTCCGACCCGGTCGGGCGCCCGCTCGGCGCCGACGTCACGCTCACCGCTGGTAGCGCGGAGCTGGAGTTCACGACCAACGCCCGCGGCATGGGCGAGTTCACCGTCCGCGCGGGCACCGACACGCAGTCGCTGAACTTCACGCTGCGCGCCGAGTCTGACGACGTGACCGTGTCCCGCGATTTCTCGTTCAACACCGGCTACGCGGCCGAGCACGGCGCCATCTCGCTGCGCACCGACGCGGCGGTATACGAGGTCGGCGACAGCATTGAGTACGACCTGGTCACCGGCGCCGATGTGCCCCGTGTGTTCGTCGACGTGATCCGCGCCGGCCAGACGCTGCGCACGGCCACGATCGAGCTCGAAAACGGGCGCGCGCACGGGACCATCTTGGACCTGGGCGCCGACATGACCGGCACGTTGCAGCTGGACGCGTACCTGATCACCACCGGCGGTGACATCGTGCGCAGCGACGCGCTGGTGTGGGTCGACGACGCCAACGCGCTCGACATCGCGCTCTCGACGCCCGAGCCCGTGTACCGCCCCGGCGACGAAGCGCAGGTCGACATTCGCGTGACCGACGAGGACGGCCAAGGCGTGGTCGCGGCGGTCGGGCTGACGGTCGTAGACGAGGCTGTGTTTGCTTTGCAGGACATGCGGCCCGGCCTGGAGCGCATCTTCTTCCAACTCGAAGAGGAGCTGCTCAACCCGTCGGTCAACCTGTACAACTTGAACTTTGAGTCGATCATCGCGCCCGACCCGGAGACCACGCCAGCCGACCGGAACGCGGCCGCGGCGGTGCTGCTCGCGGCCACGGAGACGGCCGGATATCCGATCCACCTGGACACGCTCGCCCCCGCGATCGCCGCCGCCGACAGCATCTCGCGCTCGGCGTTCAACACCTTCGCGGATGTGGTGCGCACCAAGTTCATCGCCGCCCAGGAAGCCGGGCAGTTCGACGAGCAAACGTGGGAGAGTCTTTCGGAGACGGAGCAGCTCATCGACCGCATCGCGGTGCCGTTCGACCCGTGGGGCCAGCCGATGCGCCTACAGCCTGTCGGCGACGGCACGCGCGTGTGGACGATCATGGCCGAGAGCGCCGGTCTGGATGAGCGATGGGGCACGGACGACGACCTGACGCGCGGCTTCAGCGTGTGGGACTTCTTCCCCCGCCAAGACATCCGCAACGATGACGACATGCCGGACTTCAACGCCGGTGGTGGTGGCGGCGGTGGCGGCGGCCAAGACGCCGGTATGGCCGAGGACGTCGCGCAGCCCTCCCCGCCGACGTCGGAGGAAGGTGAGAGCGCTGGACCACGGGTGCGCTCGTTCTTCCCGGAGACGTTGCTCGTTGAGCCGTCGGTCATCACGGGTCCGGACGGCAACGCGTCGGTGCCGCTCTCGATCGCGGACAGCATCACCAGCTGGCGCATGACGGGCACGGCCAACACGGCGGACGGTCGCCTGGGCTCCGGCACCGGCAACGTCACGGTTTTCCAAGACTTCTTCGTCGACATCAACTTCCCGGTGTCGCTCACGCAGAACGATATCGTGAGCGTGCCCGTCGCGCTGTTCAACTACCTGGACGAGCCGCAAACGGTGACGCTCGCGGTAGACATGGAAGCCTCCGGCGACTGGTTCACGCTGCTGTCCGACGACGAGCTTGAGGTCGCGCTAGAGCCCGGCGAGATCACGGTCCGCTACTTCGAAGTGCAGGTGGAGCGCGTGGGCCGCCGCCCGTTCCAGGTGACGGCGATCGGCTCCGAGATGAGCGACGCCATCCGCCGCGTGGTCGAGGTGGTGCCGGACGGCCAAGAGCAGCTCGTGGTGTTCTCGGACCGCCTCAACGCAGACGTGAACCGCACGGTGACCATCCCCGCCGAAGCGATCGACGAAGCGTCGGCATTGTTTGTAAAGTTGTACCCCGGTTTGTTCAGCCAAGTCATCGAAGGGCTGGATAGTTTGTTACAAATGCCGAGCGGTTGTTTCGAGCAAACATCGTCGACCACGTACCCGAATGTGTTGGTGATGCAGTACTTGTTGGAGACGGGTCAATCGTCGCCAGAGCTGGAGATGCTGGCCACGGAGTACATTTCGCAGGGCTACCAACGCTTGGTGAGTTACGAAGTTCCGGGCGGCGGATTCGAGTGGTTCGGCAACGACCCTGCGCACCGCATTCTGAGCGCGTACGGCCTGTTGGAGTTCTCGGACATGGCAGACGTGTTCCCTGTGGACCCGGCGGTGATCGACCGCACGCGCAACTGGCTGCTGTCGCAACAAGAGGCGGACGGCCGCTGGCGCGCGGCGCCGGAAGGCATTCATGAGGGCGCGACGAACAACTTCCAGGACAGCGACGTGCGGGCCACGGCGTACCTCACGTACGCGCTGCTGGAGTCCGGCGATCGCAGCCCTGGCACGCTTCGTGGCGTGGAGTGGGTACGCGACAACGTGGACGGAATCACGGACGCCTACTCGCTGGGGCTCATCGCTAACATGTTGTTGTCACTCGACAATGCCGACGTGATGGGACGCTCGCTGGTCGCGCAGTTGGACGACATGAAGGTGGCCGAAGAGACCGACAGCGGCATGGTTTACCACTGGGAATCCGAGTCGCAGTCGCTGTACTACGGCTCCGGCGACGCGATGACGATGGAGACCACGGCGTTCATTCTGCAGGCGTTTATCTTGGCGGGAACGGCGCCGGAGACGATCGAAGGTGTGGTCGGCTACCTGATCCAGAACAAGGGTCAGTTCGGCCAGTTCTCGTCGACCCAAGCCACCATCCACGCCCTGCGCGCGTTTGTGATGTTGCTGCAGAACGCCACCAGCGCCGGCGAGGCGGACATCGCGGTGTTCATCGGCGACACGCTCGTGGACACGCTGCACATCGACGCCGCCAATAGCGACTTGATGCGTCAGTTCGACCTGCGCGACTACGTGATCGAAGGCGACAACGACGTGACCATCGAGATCGATGGCGAGGGCGAGTTCTTGTACCAAATCGTGGGCCGTTATTACCTGCCTTGGGAGCTGGTTCCGGCCCCGCCGAGCGAGGACATTGTTACGATCGACGTGGCGTACGACCGCACGGAGCTGGCGGTGGACGACACGGTATTGGTGACCACGACGGTACGAAACGAAACCGACGGCCGCCTGGACATGGTGATGGTCGACCTCGGCGTTCCGCCCGGGTTTGACGTCGCGATGGGCGACTTCGATGTGTACGTGAACGACGCCGACAACCCGGTGTCACGGGTGGAGCGCGCCGGCCGCCAGCTGACGGTGTACCTGTACGGTCTGGACGGCGGCGAGGAGTTGGTGCTCGAGCATCACCTGCAAGCGACAATGCCGATGGAGGCGAACACGCCCGCGAGCGCGGTCTGGCTGTACTACGATGACAGCGTACGCACCGAAGAGGAGCCCGTTCTGTTGACGGTCAACTGACCGGCGGCCCGACCTCGATTGGGTACCCGACCGCGCGTTCGACTCCATGAGCGCGCTCTACACGCGGTGCATCGACGTGGTGTTGAGCCACAACCCGGACGGGTGGGAAGCGCCGGGGTTCGAGGTCGACGAAGACGGCATCATGACGCGGTGCTGGAGCCGACAGTCGAACTGCGAGGACGACTGCACGGACGGCGTGAGCATCGAGCGTTTCGAGTGGAACGCATGTGATCTGAGCATCCCGCGGGAGTAAGCGCGTAGGGGATCCGGGGTATGGAAACGAGCGGGCCGACTTGCGGTTTCCGCTCGGCGAAGACGAACACGCAACGATTCCTCGTTGGCGTCGACCATGCTCGGCATGGACCACCACGATCGTTTCTTCAAAGCCGTATTCGGCGACACGCGAACCGCCGCCGAACACTTCGCGGCGACGCTCGATCAAACGATCATCGGCCGCGTCGACTGGGGTCGCCTCCGTGCGATCCCAACCGAGTCCGTAGACGAGCGGCTCGGCGCCCGGCGGGCAGACCTACAGTTCGAGGTTCCGGTTCACACTCGAGCAGGTACGTCGCGCGCGTTCATCCAGCTGTTGTTCGAACACCAGAGTACAATCGACGCGGGCATGCCCATGCGAATGCTCCAATACATGGTGCGGGCGTGGGAGGCGTGGGCGAGAGACAACGAAGGCGACGCGTACCCGATCATCGTCCCGATCGTGCTCTACAACGGGCGTCGCCCGTGGACGCGTGGCCGTCACCTCGCTGACGTGTTCGACGGTTCTGGCCCGATAGGACGGCGCTACCTGCCGTCGCTCGAGATCCTGGTGCAAGACGTCGACGAGCTCGTCCAGCGTCCAGAATACGAAGGACTTCCCAACCTTGCCGCGCATGCCCTACGCCTAGGCACCCGCCCCGACCTTCGACTGCTGGATGAGTTCACTGCGCCGCTCGGCGATCTGAACGAAAGGCCGAGTGACAACAGGCACTTGCACGTATTCGGTGCTGCCCTACAATACTTGGTAAGCGTGCGTAAGGACACCCGACCGGAGACGGTCGAGAAGCTCGTACGCCCCCTGAAACCCCGGTACCGCGCCATGGCGATGACATACGGTGAAGAGCTGATTCAGAAGGGCTTCGAGCAGGGCATCGAGCAGGGCATCGAGCAGGGCATCGAGCAGGGCATCGAGCAGGGTTTCGCGGCCGGAGAGACCCGCGCGATGGAGCGATTGGCCGCGCGACTCGCACGACGAGGGATACCCGTTGACGTGATCGCCGAGGAGACCGGCTTGTCCGTATCGCGCGTGTTGGCGCTCGCCGCTGGCGAGGATGACGGCGTGTAGCGAGAACCTCCTGCGCTGGCGCTACATATCCGCGTCTGACGGGGCGAGGTACGACTTGTGGAGGTCCGTGCGCTTGGTGCGGCCCTCGTACAGTGCGCGGGACTTGGCGTCGTAGCGGTCCAAGGCGCCGGGGTCCGGCGTCTCCATGTAGACGGAACGACTGGGGAATGCTGCTTGAACCCCGATCTCCTCGAGCGCGTCCATGATCTGTAGATTGACCGACTCTCGGATGGCCAGGTGGCGCTGCCAGTCGGTGGTTTCAGTGTAGAAGTAGATCAGGATCGAGAGGGCGGAGTCGTCAAACTCCGTGAAATTCACCAGCCAAAACGACTGGTCCACGCTCGGGTCTGCGCGCAAGATGTCGCGGATGCGCTCCAGCGTCTCGCGCATCATCGAGGGCGTGGTGCTGTACGTGACGCCCAACTTGAACGTGACGCGGCGCTTGGGCATGCGCGAGTAGTTGTCCACCGCGGCGTCAGCCAGCGCGCGGTTGGGGACGCTGACCACCGACTTGTCGAAAGTGCGAATGCGGGTGGAGCGCAGGCCGATGTCTTCGACCACACCCTCCAGGTCGGGTGTTTTGATCCAGTCGCCCTGCTCAAACGGGCGGTCGGTGTAGATCATGATGGCGCCGAACCAGTTGGCGATGGTGTCCTGCGCGGCCAAGGCCAGCGCCAGACCGCCGACGCCGAGGCCGGTGACCAAGCCCGCGACGTTGAGCCCAACCTCTTGCAGGACGATCACTACGACCATGGCGACCAAAATCAGGCGCATCATGCGGCTGATGAGCGGGACCAGGTTGTCGTCGACCTTGCTCTCCGTCTTGGCGGCCATCGCGCTCATCATCGCGGTCACGACATCGACGCAGCGCAGCAGTCCCCAGCCGACGATGGCGATTACGGCCACCCGGTACACGCTGTCGACCATGCCATGAACGGAGTCGCTGAGCGGCAACCACAGCAGCGCGAGGTACACGCCGAGCGTCTGCACGAACGCGCCGAGCGGCGGCTTCAAGGCGTCGAAGAACGCGTCATCGTAGGCGTTGTGGGTGCGGCGCGTGAGCTGTGCGACCAAGCGCATCACCACGTTCATGAGCGCCCGGCGGCCCGCGAAAAACAGCAACAGCGTGAGGAAGAACGCGGCGACCCGCCACATGGCGATGCCGAGCACGCTGGCGAGGGCCCACGGAGCCGCTTCGGTGAGCCAACCTTCAATCTGCGCTGAGATCGCGAGGGTGTGGGTCTCCATGGTGTCCGTGCCCAACGCGACCAGCGAGGTGCTCTCCGCCTCTGTCGTTGCGTCCGGCGTGGCCTCGGCGATGACCTCTTCCACCGAGGCGCCCGAGCCCGCGCCGGAGCCAGCCGCCTCTTGCGCGTGGGCTGGTGCGCCCAACAAACAAAGCACCGCAAGGCAGGCGCCCACGCGAGCGGGCAGGGAGTGAATCAAGCGCGAAACGCGGCGCGGAAGAACGGACGGTACAACGGGAACTTGCATGGCGATGGAGCGCGGTAGGAGCGGATGCAACACACCCGCCGTGCCCGCATGCTACTCGCTAGACGCTGAATTCCAATTTCGGGACGCCCCGCGCCCCAAGGTCAGATGCCGGTAGGTGCCAGATCGAGGGCGATCTTTCGGGCCGACTCCACCAGCGCGACCGCGTCATCGGCGTTGTCCGACGCGTACACGATCGCGCTGTGCTCGCCCTGCAGCTGAATCGCCACGCGGTGCATGCGACGCGCGCTGTCCTCAAACAGCGGCCGCACGGAGCGGAGGTCATCCTCCTGCGCTGCCACGTCCATCTGCTTTGCGCACTCGGCCGCCATACGCCGCAGGTTGTCGGGCATATCGGCGAGCTGCGTCCCGGCCGGCACGATGTCGCGGAGGCGGTCGTACAGCTCAACGCCCTTCGTGACCGTCTGGGCGCGCCCCAGGCCAAACCCAGCGTAGAACCACGCTTGCAGCCGCGTGACCTGCTTGATGTCTTGAATGTACGACCAGCGGTTGACGATCTCGAACACGCCCGCCTGCATGAGCTGACGGTAGTCATCCACGCCGGTGGGCGGCGTGGTGGGGTGTCGGAAGGCGGCCGAGACCAGCTGCGCCACCCAGGCCATGTGCTCGTTGACGGCGTCGCGGTCGCGGAACAACAGCTCCAAGCCGCCGCGGAGACCGTCGATGCCGCCGGGCATGCGGGTGCTGCACGCGGCGATCATCTCCATGCCGTCGAAGAAGAATCCGCTCGCTGCCGTGCGGAAACCCATGTGATACGCGGTCTCGGGGGTCATGCGAGCGGGATCACGCGGTGGACGATGGGCCCGTCGGGCTGCCCGTCTTGGCGGTCCAACGTCGTAATGGTCGTGACGCCGCAATCGAGCAGATACGTGCGGCCTTGGTCGATGGCGCGGCCGACCTGCTCCGGCCCGTGGCTGTCGTCGCCGAAACAAAACGGGACGCCGCGCTGCTGGGCCGCTTCTACCAACCACACATCGGGGTACGGCGTGGGCAATCCCTTGGTGTAGGCGGCCACGTTGAGGTCGAGGATGGCGCCGGTGTCCGCGGCGGCGTCGAGCGCCCGCATGGCGGCCTTGCGGATGGTCGGCGTCGCACAGTCACCGTGTCGATGGCCGTTCTTTCGGATCAGGTCGAGGTGACCAACGACCTCGGGGCGAAAGCGCTCGATCATGTCGGCGACCGCTTCGTAGTAGGCGATCGCCGCGTTCTCTAAACCGTCGGACTTACTCAAGATTTCGACGAATAGCTCGTCTGGACCGTCGAGGCTGATCTCGTGCAAATGGTGCACAGAACCGACAACAAACTCGTATCCGCGCGCGCGGATTGTTTGCATATCGTCCAGCCAAGTCGCGCCCGGCACCACCTCCGCCTCGAAGCCGCGCAGAACCGTAATTCGGTCTGCAAACTCGGCGATCAGCGCCGGAAGCTTGGCGTCATACGCGTCGAACATGTCGACGATGGTTTGCACGGTCCACCCCATCTCGACTTCTTTGTCGTAGAGCAGGTGGGGTTCTGTGCGCGGCGCGTGTTCGCTCACACCAAACACGACCAAACCGCCATCGACGGCGGCTTGGATCACGTCACGGAGTTTGCCGACCGCGTGGTCACAGAACTCTCCAGAGTGCCCCCCGTGAAGGGAGACACGCCAGGGGTCGCGGAGGTCGCTCACTCGGTCGGCGCGTTGGCCGGTACCGCACCCTCACCGACCTCTTGAACGGCCGGAAGGCCAGCTGCGGGAGCGGCGGTCGGGTCGGCGACGGCGGCGGACGGGTCCGCAGGGGCCGCGGTCGGGTCGACGGCGGGGGCTGCCGGAACGGCGGCGGGCGCGGGCGCGAGCGTCCATCCTTCGGGGGCGCGGGCGTTGTCCGCGGCGAGCGGCACGTCGGCGCGGTCGAACATGAGGACCTTCAGGCGACCGCCTTCCACCGTCTCGATGCGAAGGGTGCGGAAGCCGTGACGCGACATGATCAGCGTCTCCATGGCCGTGGCCGTGGGCTCGTTCACGTAGCCGACGAAGGCGTACGGGCGGTCGCGGCCGACGAGGGCGATCTGGTCGGAGATCGCTTGCGCGGACGCCTCTTCGAGCACCGCGGTGTCAAAGTGCGCGGTGATGTCGTCGAGCGTCGTCGCCTCGGGCCCCAGGTTGACGCGCTCAAGCGTCCACTGCAGCGCGTCGCCAGCGGGCGTCGACGGCGGCGTACCCGTGACATAGAAGAGGTTGAGCGTCGACGGCGACGGCAGCGACGCCGCGGGGGCCTCGTGCATCGGCATCGCGGTGTCGAGCTCGGACTGATTGCACGCGCCGAACGCGAGGAGCGAGCCGGCAAGCAAAGCGGAGGTCAGTTTGTTCATCGATTTTCGTCGGGCAAAGGGGAGTGACCCAACCATGCCTCCGCGCGCCTACCAAACGCAAGAACGACGGGCTGTGTGTGACGGTGTGGGACACCGAAACCCTGCGCAAAACTCCGCAAGCCAAACACGCCAAAGCCACGCGATATCAAACAGTTAGCATGTGCCCGCGAGCGCCTCAGTCGTCGCGGAGCGCGTGCAAACTGGCCACAAATTCTTCAACGCCGAGCGCGTTCACGCGTCGGAAGTTCGCATCGGCGATCTCTTCGTCCAGCGAGCGCTTTTTTCCCTGTCGCAGGAGCGCCAGCAGCGCCTCGGTGTCTTCGGGCATCACCACATCGCCGTTGGTCCTGCCGCGGCGCACGCGGTCCAGCACGTCCAGGCGGATCCACTGAATCGTCGGATCCGGCGCGCGGCGGAACAGCGGCACCATCACGGCGGGGGAGTCGGTGCGGAACGTGAGCTCGGGGTGAAACGCGGCCACGCCAACCACCGAGCTGCCGCGCTCGGCCTGCAGCTCCGCCGTGAGCCTTTTGACCGCGCGGGACCACATGCGGCCATCGCAGCCGGCGTTGGGAAAGATCAGCTGCGTGACCTCGAGCGTGTCGCTCTCCGCCAGCGTCTCGAGGACCTGCGCGAGCGCGTCACGGGAAGCGAACGCGCCGGTGTCGTCGAGTACGTCCGGGAACACGTGGCGAAACACCGCGCCATCGAGGCGCGCCTTCCGTGCGTACGGGCACACGTTGAGGTCCTCGACGATGTCCTCGAGAAAGCGTGCGTTGCGCGCCAACGCAGCCGCCTCCAGCTCCGAGCTGAGCGGAGTGGTCGGGCGAGCTGCGGGGGCGTGGTCGGTTGGTTTCACATAGCGAGGGTACGCTCGCGTGCGACCTTTTGTCGATGGCCTGCGACGTGCGCCCCGTGCGCGCCGGGGTGACGGCACCGCAGTCCCTGAGCACGCCCACGGGGCGGGTTTCTACCCGCGTACGCGTGCGGTTCTACGCGAGGGCGGTCGGCGCGCGGTGGCGGAAACCGCCCCTCTGCGGTAGTAAACGTGGAAATCGGTCGACAAGCGCGACCACTTTTATGTCGAAACTGGAGCTATCGTGTCCCCACGTCACTTTGCCGCTTGCGCATTTCTTTTGGTTTTTCCGGGCTGCAGCGACGACGACCCGTTGCCGCAATTTGACGCAGGGGTGGACGCTGCTGACACCACATCCGGTGATACGGACTCGGACGTGACAGCCGACGTAGGAGCGGACGCGGCGGACGCGGACCAGGACGTTGCGGTCGGTTGTTCGGACTCCGTGTGCGCGAGCCTCGGCCGATCGGAGTGCGACGCCGCCGGTGTTTGCGGCCCCTGCCTCGACGGGCTTGAAGAGACCGAGACCGATATCTGCTGTGGCCTCGGTCAACTGAGCAACACTGCGGGCGACACGTGTCTGTCGTGCCCCGTCAACGCCGATTCCGGCGCAGTCTGCTCGGAGAACGGCGCGTGCTTGGGCGGTGCCGACGCGGCCACATGCGCGTGTGACCCCGGTTTCGAGGGCGACGCCTGCGAGAACGCGTCCGCCGACGCGTGCACCAGCGAGCCGTGCGGCGATGGCGGCGCGTGCAGCCTCATGGACGACGGCTTCTCATGCGCATGCTTCGAAGGCTTCGAAGGCGACGACTGTACCGCGTGTCGGACGGTCGGCGTGGCGCCGGAGTCGTGCGTGGCCGCCAACGCGGAGGAGAGCGACAACTGCACGCGCACGCTGGACGGCGCGCCCACAGGCGGCGCGCTCGCGTTCGTCTGCGAGGCCGGTGAGAACAGCGCCGGGTGCGTCGACGGAGCGATTCAGAACGCGGACATCGGCTACGCGTTCGACTCGGCGGTGACGCTGTCCTCGGTTCGGCTGCTGTCGGACTGGTGGTCCAAGCGACCGACAACGTGGGAAGTCTGGACCAGCGACTCGCTCGACGTGACGCCGGACTCAGGAGCCACGTTGGTGGCCTCGGCCGCAGCGCGCGTCGCGCCGTGGCAGTGCGTGACCGGCGAGGCGTGCGATGACAACACGCCGGACCATTGCTGCCCCGATGGCCGAGACCAGGCGCAGCGCATCGACGAAGGCGCGCTGCTCGCCAAGTACGACCAGGTGTCTTTCGCGGCCACGGAGGCGTCCGTCTGGTGGGTTCGCGCGACGAGCAGCGCATCGGGCAGCAGCCTGCTCTTCATGGAGACGGAATTCCGGAGTCCGCAGTGCGACACGGCTGACGCGTGCGCGGCGAACCCGTGCTTCTCGGACGAGGTCACGTGCACCAACACGGCCGAGGGGTACATCTGCGGTGCGTGTCCGTCGGGTCTGGAGGGCGACGGCGAGAGCTGCTCCGAGGCTGACGGTTGCGCATCGAACCCGTGCTTCGCCGGCGTCACGTGCACCGACGTGCCCGCGCCCGGTACCGGCGCGACGTGCGGCCCCTGCCCGACCGGATTCACCGGAAACGGCCGGTCGTGCACACCGATCCCGGAGCCGGACTGCGTCATCGACAGCGATTGCGGAAGCGCGGCGAGCGACCAGTGCAGCGGCGGGCGATGCATCATCCGTGAGTGCTCCCGGAACTCCGACTGCGACACCGGTCAGAACTGTGTGAGCGTGGAGACCAACCCGCTCAATGGCGAGTACCGCTGCCAGAGCGCCGGCTCCAGCCCATGCGGTGTGGAGTGTCGCTCGGACCAGTTCTGCTCCGACGCCGCCGACCGCTGCGCGCCTTAGCGTAAGCGGGCCGCTCGCAATCGTGTCTGTGAAAGCGCGCGCGCGATCTTGACACGCGGCACGTGGGACGCCATAGATTGGCCGGTCGGTCAATCCATGACGTCCCAGCCCGGTTGCTATGACAGATCCCACTCAGCCTCCCACGACGGAGCCCCGCAAGCTTGATCCCGAAGCCACGCGCGCCGCGATCACCGATGCGGCACATGTGCTGTTCGTGGAGAAGGGGCTCAACGGAGTCTCGATGTCGGCGATTGCGCGGAAGGCCAGGGTGACCAAGTCGCTGATCCACCACCACTTTGGCACCAAGATGGAGCTGTGGAACGAGGTCAAAATGCGCGGCCTACGTCCGTACAAGGAGTGGCAACAGGAGACGTTGACGTCGCGCGACGCCGACGAGCGCCTGCTGCTCGACTCCGTGGTCGGTTACTTCCGATTCCTTCAGAACAGCCCCGACGTGGTCCGGCTGCTCGGTTGGATGGCGATCGACCCGGTCGAAGAGGTCGAACGCGACGATACGCTGATGAAGCTCGGTGTGGCCCGGCTGGCCGAGGCGCAGGAAGCGGGCGCCGTGCGGGACGATGTCTCGCCCGAGTGCGTGGTGCTGACGTTCTTGTCGCTGTGCGAGCACTACTTCCAGTTCCAAGACGTGTTCTGTCACAAGCTGGGAACCGAAAAGGGCCCGGCCGCCGACGAGCGCTTCTTGGGCACGATCGTGAAACTCCTCGAGCGCGGCCTTCGGCCAATCGATGACGACGGGCGCCTGGTAGTGGCCATCCCGGCCGTCTCCATCTCGGAATCCCAACCGGAGTAGCGGGCGGCTCGGACGCACGACACCCGGTGCGGCGACGTACGCCGCACTAGATAGACCGGTCGGCCAGCACATTGACCGGTCGACCAATCAGAAACCGCAATGACACTCTCAACCGCCAATCTCCCCTCGGCCCACTTGAGCACCCCATGAAAGCAACACGACCTGTTCTTCTCAGCATGACGGCCGCGGCCGCGATCGCGATCGGCGCGGCAGTGGTCCTGCCCGCCCGCGCTGTGCCAGCCGCCGACACGGCTTCGGAGCACACTTCTGCTCGAATCCCAGTCGTTCGGGTGGGCATTGTCGCGCCGGCGCCCGCGTCGCGCGAGGTGACGTTTTATGCCGAGGTTCGGGCGGCGGACCGAGCGCTGGTGGCGTTCGCACAGCCGGGTCGAATGGTGTCGCGGCCGGTCAATGTGGGCGACGTGGTGACGGAGGGACAGACGGTGGCGATGCTGGATGAGGCACCGCTTCGAAATCAACAGCGCGCGGCCGACGCGGCCATTCGCGACGTGGACGAGCAGCTCGCTCAGCTGGATCGGGAGGCCGAGCGCGCCACGCGTTTGATCGACGCCGAGATTGGCTCGGGCCAGGCGCTGGAACGCATCGAATCCCAGCGTCGTCAGTTGGGTGCTGCACGCGCGGCGGCGGCGGCTCGGCGGGACGAGGCGCGGCGCATGCGCGGCGATACGACGGTGGTCGCGCCCGTCGCGGGTGTGATCGCCGAGGTGTATGTGGAGCCGGGCGAAGTGGTCGGCCCGGGTACGCCGGTGGCGCTGATTGTCGGTCAGGGCGCGGTCGAAGTCGAAATCGACGTTCCTGAGAATGTCTTTTCGTCGATTCGTGAAGGCGACGACGTTCTTATTAACTTCCCAATGTCTGAGCGGTCGGGACTGCACGGGACCGTGCGTGCGGTGGGACGGGCCAGCGGCGGACGAGGCCGGCTGTTTCCCGTCGTGATCGCCCTCAATGACGCCCAAGAGGTGGTGCCCGGGATGTCCGCCGAAGTGCGCATCGCCCTGCCCGTCTCGGCCGACGTCGCGGTGCCCGCCGGCGCCTTGGTGGACCCGGCCGGAACCGGCGCGATCGTGTTCCGCATCCGCGACGGCATCGCCGAGCGCGTGCCGGTGTCGGTGGTCGGAATCGACGCTGACGCGTTGGTGCTCGACGGCGAGCTGGCCGTCGGTGACCAGGTGGTCGTCGCCGGCCACGGCATGCTGCAGGAAGGCGCGCGCGTGGAGGCCCGACAATGAACGCCGCCGACCTGATCATCTCGCGCTTTCGCCTGTTCATCTCGACCGCGCTGATCCTCACGCTGGTGGGCGCGATCTCGTGGAAGACGATGCCGCGGCAGGAAGACCCGGCGATCCCGGCGCGCGCGGCGCTCATCGTGACACCGTTCCCCGGCGCGACCGCCAACACGGTGGAGCGGCTGGTGGTGGAGCCGCTCGAGTCGGCGCTCAGCCAGGTGGACGACATTCGCGACATTACGACGACGGCGCGAGCCAACGTGGCCGTGACCATCATCCAGCTCCGCGACAGCGTGAACGACGTGGAGCCGGTGTACGACGAGGTTGAGCGACGGCTGGCCGAAGCGCAGCGCGACTTCCCAGAGAACGCGATGGCGCCGGAGTTCTCGCGCGATATCTTCGACCAGGAGTCGATCCTGGTGTCGGTCAACGGCTCGGACAACGCGCTGGAGCTCGTGCGCGCCGCCGAGCTGCTAGAGCGGCGATTGCTGGCGATCTCAAACGTGAGTCGCACGATCATCACCGGCGACCCCGGCGAGCAGGTGACGGTCTCGATCGACGACGCGACGGCGACCCGCTTGCGGCTCGATCCGCGGGCGTTGGCCGCGCAGCTGGCCTCTCGAAACGCCGCCACGCCGGGCGGGACGATCGCCGTGGGCGGCCGCGTGGTCGCGGTGCAGCCGGGGGCGGAGTACGCGACCGTTGAGGAGCTCGCGCAGACGCCGATTCTGCTTCCGAGCGGCTCGACGCTGCCGCTGTCGGAGCTGGCGCAGGTGACCACCGGACCCGTAGCGCCGCTGAGCGACCTGATGCGTTGGAACGGCGAGCGCGCGGTCGCGGTCGGCATCGTGCCGCGCGACGGCGTGAACCTGATCGCGTTTGGCGCCGACGTAGCCGCGGTCGTCGAGGCCACCGAGCGCGACATCGCCCCGCTGACGTTCGACTATATCGCCTTCCAGCCCGACCGGGTCGAAGAGCGGCTGGCGTCGCTCGGCCAGAGCCTAGTGATGGGCGTGGTGATCGTGGCGCTGTTCCTGTTCTTGTTCATGGGCCCGCGGCTCGGCGCGACCGTGGCGAGCATTGTGCCGCTGGTCACGCTGGCCTCGCTCGGCTTGTACGCGCTGGCGGGTGGTTTGCTGCACCAGATGTCGATCGCAGCGCTGGTGCTCGCGCTCGGGCTGTTGGTCGACAACGCCATCGTGGTCGCCGAGAACGTGCAAATGCGCATCGACGGCGGCACCCCGCGCTGGACCGCCGCCCGCGACGCGATCAGCGAGCTCGCCATGCCGCTGGGCGCCGCCACCGGGACGACCTTGGCGGCCTTCGTGCCCATGCTGATGGCGCCCGGCCCGACCGGCGACTTCACGCGCGCGCTGCCCATCGTGATCATGCTCACGTTGGCGGTCAGCTACGTGTTTGCCATCACGGTCACCCCCGCGCTCTCGGCCATCATGCTACGGCCGCGACGCGCGAAGACCGAGCGCCCGGTGAGCCGTCCGCTGCAGTGGTTGGCGAACATCTCGGTCGACCGCCCGGTGCTGGTGCTGGTCGGCGTGGTGCTCTTGCTCATGAGCTCGCTCGCGCTGGCGCCGCAGATTCGTACACAGTTCTTTCCGGCGTCCGACCGAAACCAAGTGATCGTCGACGTGACGCTGCCCGAGGGCACGCATCTGGCGGAGACCGACCGCGCGTCGCACGCCATCGAACAGGCACTTTTGGCGCGGGACGACGTGCAAAGCGTGGCGGCGTTTGTGGGCCGCGGCGTGCCGCACTTTTACTACAACCTGGTGCAGAAGCCCTCGCGGCCTCACCTGGCGCAGCTCATCGTGACCACGAACAGCATCGCGGATGTGCACGATGTGATCGCCGATACACGCGCGCTCGGCGAGGAGATTCTCCCCGGCGTCGAGGTGATCGCGCGGCGCATCGAACAAGGCCCGCCCGTGGCCGCGCCCGTCGAGTTTCGGGTGTACGGCGACAGCATCGCGACGCTGCAACCGGTGGCCGCCGAGCTCACACGCTTGGTCCGTGGAGCGCCCGGCGCGGTCGACGTTCGCAACGACCTCGGCTTGGGCACCCCCACGCTCCGGTTCGACGTCGACGACGCCATCGCCGGCCGTCACGGCCTGTCGCGCAACGACGTCGCCATCGCGCTGCTCGGCCAGACGCGAGGCCTTGAAATCGGCCAGTTCCGCGCCGGCACAGACCCGGTCCCGATCGTGGTCCGCGGCGGTGCGGGCGAGTACACGGCGGCGTCGCGGCTCGCCTCTACGCAGGTGAGCGCGCCCGGCGTCGCCCCCACGCCGGTGCTGCAGCTGGCGCTCAACGACGTCACGCTCGAGCCCTCGGCGATCGGCCACCGCAACCAGCGTCGGGTGGTCTCCGTGTTCGCGCAGGTCGAGGACGGCGCCACGTTCAGTGATGTGCTCGACGCGGTCATGCCGGCCGTCTCTGCCATGGAGCTGCCGCCCGGCGTCGAGATCGAGATCGGCGGCGAAGCCGAGGCTTCGGGCGACTCCAACTCCGCACTCACGGCCGGGCTTCCGGTCGCGATGGTGCTGCTGTTGGTGTTCCTCATGGGCGAGTTCAACTCGTTCCGCAGCGTCGCGATCGTGATGACCACGGTGCCCCTCGCTGCGGTGGGCATCCTGCCGGGTCTGGCGTTCACCGGGCAGCCGTTCGGCTTCATGTCGATGCTCGGCGTGTTCGCGCTGATCGGCATCGTGGTGAACAACGCGATCGTATTGCTCGACGTCATCGCATCGCAGCGGCGCGACGGTATGGGGATGATCGACGCGGTCCGTGGCTCGGTGCTGCTGCGTACGCGGCCCATCCTGCTGACGACGGGTACCACCGTGGTCGGGCTGCTGCCGCTCGCGCTGTCGGAGAGCACGTTCTGGCCACCGCTGGCGTGGTCGATGATCTCGGGCCTGTCCGCCTCCACGTTGCTGACGCTCTTCGCGGTGCCCGCCCTGTATCGCCTGACCCATCGCGCGTCGAAAGGCGCGGTCGCGGTGAGCGCCACATGATCCCCTCCACGCCCCCCACCTCCATGTTCGTTTCTTCGCTTTATTGGTGGGCGCGCCACGCCCGAAGTGGCGGCGCCGCGCTCATCGCCACGTTGCTGTGCCTGGCGCTCGGCGCCATAGCGGCCCCCGCCGCGGCCCAATCCTCGCGGGTGCTCTCCTTGGACGAGGCGCTCGAGTTGCTCGAGCAGAGCAACTTTGATGTGCGAAGCGCCGCGCTGTCGATCGCGCAGGTCGCGTTGCTCGAAGAGCAGGCGCAGTCGCTATGGCGACCGACCGTAAATATCCGTGGCGCCTACACATTCTTTGACTCGGAGTCGCTGTTCGAGCTGCCGGATGTGTACACGCCCATCGCGCCGTATCTGGCGACCGTGGCGGCCGAGCACCCCGAGCTGCCGGCGCTCGAGGACCAGCTGGGCGCGCCACCAGAGCCGGAGACGATTCGTCATCAGCACGACGTTCGGGCGACGGCGACGGTCACGCAGCCGCTGTTCAACCCGATGGTTCGCCCGTTGCGCGCGCAGGCCGAGGCGGCGATTCGAGAGGCCGAAGCGGGCCGCGACGAGGCTGTGTTCGCGCTCACCGCGGGCGTGCAGGAGCTGTACTTTGGCGCCCTCGCGCAGTCCCGATTCGTGGACGCCGCGGAGCGTAACTTGGCGCTGGCCGAGCTCAACTTGCACCGCGTGTCGTTGGCGCGCGACGAGCAGATCGCTGGCGAGTTCGAGGTGAACCGGGCGGAGGTCGCGGTGGCCCGCGCGACGCGCGATCTGGACGGCGCGCGCACGGGGTATCGCATCACGATCGACACGCTGGCGGAGCTGCTCGACACCACGCCCGACTTCGACGTCGTGCCGCCCCCGCTGCTGTCGTTCGATGGGATGTCGGCCGAAGCGACCGAGGCGGCGGCGCAGCCGGAGACGCGACGGCGTATGGCCGAGGTGGATCGCCTGCACGCCCAAGCGCTACAGTCCCGACGCACAGCACTGCCGACGGTGGCCCTTCAAGGTTCAGCGGTCGCTGCGCGCGACTCCGCGTTCTCTGATCCGTTCGAGTGGTCGATCCAACTCGGTTTTGACTGGAACGTTTACGACGGCGGCCGACGCGGCATCGGCGCGAGTCAGAATGAGATGCAAGCCGAGCTGGCGATGCTCCGTGTGGATGCGGTGAACGCGTCCGCCAACGCCGAGCTACGGCGCGCCCAACAGCGCGCCGAGCTAGCGACCGCAAACGTGGCCCAGGCCGCCCGCGAGGTGGAGCTGGCGGAGCGAAATGTTGAGGTCACGCGGGCGGCTTGGGCAGCAGGCGCGGCGGCGTTCGTGGACGTTGAGACGGCGCAGCAACAGCGGCTGTTGGCGGACGTGGCGTTCGCGGAGGCGGAGACGCGGTTGCAGGCGGAGCTGTATGGCTGGCGGCGGTTGGTGGTGGTGGACTGAGCGGTCCTTCGACTACGCCCGGCGGCTGCGCCGACGGGCTACGCTCAGGATGGGTTCAGGGGGCGGACGCATGTGTGGGGGGTGTCCTTCGACTAC
>CBDUJZ010000096.1:0-19409 GCA_965367675.1 uncultured Myxococcales bacterium
CGTCTCCCCCCGTCCTACGACGGGTGCGAGGGACGTCTACTCGAATCGAACTTGGGCCGGCAGCGATACGCTAGGCCCAAACGTGCCGACCCAGACGTCCCAATCACCGGGCTCGAACCAGGCATCCACGCCTGGGTTTAGCCCCGAGTAGTCGTCGTTGCAGAACACCTCGTCATTGGGTCCGTGGACCACCAGGACAGGGTCTCCGTCGCTCTCGACCATGATGGCGCCGAAACCGGCGCGCGGCACGTGCACGCGGACTGTGGGCTCTTCAGCGGTATAGCCCGAGCAGTAATTGTCTCCGAGTACGCCAGTGCTCGTGGCGGCATCGAGCGTATACGGTCCCAACTCCAGGTCCATCTCGAACCCAGCACCGAACGTCCACACCCGAGCGAACGTGGAGTTCAGATTGAACGACTCGGCGACGAGCTCCCACTCCAGGCCCTCTTCCTCCGCGCCGACCCACACTTGTGTCGCTGCGCCGGGCATCAGCGAGACGCTGCGCGGGCCGAGTTCAGAGGTCACGCAGGTGTTCTCGCCACCCGGTGCTCTCACCCAAAGAAACACCGACGGCGGTGCGTCAAGGCGAAGCGTGGCAGCCACATCCTCGACGGGGAAATACGTGAGCGGGGTCGCGGAGACCGTGCCACCGCAGGCCGGGAGCGTCTCATCCGAGGCGCGGGTGCGCCCACGCTCGGTCCAAGGCGTAAATCCGTCGAACAGAAACACCGAGCCGTTGCGCGCGGCCACACCGGCAGCGCTGGGCTGTAGAACGACGTCGCCGTCGGCGCCCCAATCGGCGTCGAGTCGAGGAACGTCGGCGGCGCAGAGCGCTTGCGCGAGCCCATCCAAGCGCGCGAGCTTGGCCTCTTCGGCGGGCGCCAGCAGATCGCTGCGCAAGGCGACCACACGACGGACCGCACACGGGTTGTTCCGGAGCGCAAACACGGCATCCGAGAAGACGCTGTAGGCGCCGCCCTCCGTCCCACCCTCGGCAGCGACGGACATGCGTTCCTCAGCGTTCCTCAGCACGCCCTCCGCCGTGACGCCTCCGTTTGACGCGCCACAGCCACCCGCGAGCGCCGCCATTGCGAGACTGGCACGCGCCGCGGACGCTCGGCTACGTCCAGGCATCGGAGCCTTGCAACGCGAGGTCGAACGCTGTGGCAACATCGGCGCTTCCTTCCAGCACGGACGCGATCGCTCGGCAGATGGGCAGCGGGATCTGGTTTCGGGTCGCGAACTTGTCGAGCTCGATGTTCACGCGAACGCCGAGCGCCTCGATGGTGGACGACTGCATCGCCTCCTCCGCCGGAACGCCAGAACCGATCTCGAAACCGAGCCGATAATTGGGCTCGTTGCGTCGCAGCGCGTCGACGAGCCGACCGATTCCTGCCAGCCCGAAGAATGTACGCTCAGCGGCGCCTAGGCGCTTGCCCAGGTCGGCCATCTCGAGCAACCCGCGGGTGAACACCGTGGCGTGAGCGGCGGAGCCGAGCTGCGCGCCGTCGACCATACCGACAGCGATGGCCACGACCTGACCGAGCGACGCCGCGAGCTCGACAGCGCGTAGGTCCTCGTCGCCTTGAATCTGGAAGTGCTCATTGCCGAGCGCGTGGCGCACAGCGGCGACAACAGCCGGAAATGAGCTGCCGACGACCGCGGCGTTCGGGTGCCCGGACAACAGATCGCTCACCTGCGCAGGTCCCGCGATGGCGCCCACCTGCTTCACGCACGTGTGCCGGCGAATGATCTCCGACGAGCGCTCTAGATCGGGACCCTCGAGGATGTGCACGGCGTGCACGACGAAGTGCGCACCGTCGAGCACGCCGCTGATGCGGTCGAGCACCTGGCCCACATACTCCCGCGACATGGTGCACAGCACGAGCGTGGTCTGTTCGGCGAGCACCGCCGGGTCGGTCGTGATGGTCACGTTCTTGTGGAGCGACTTGAGCTCGGGGAGCTTGTCGACCAACTGGCGCTTGGCGTTCAGCGTGGCCGCGCGCTCCTCGATCGAGGTGTACAGCACGACTTGGCGCCCGTTACGAGCCGCGATTTCGGCGAGACAGAGGCCGAGTCGGTTCGCGCCGACAACACCGACAGCAGGTCTGAAACCGGTCATCAGTAGCCTCCGGGCGTTGCGCCGAGACGCCGTTCGAGATCGTAACCGCGGAGCCGGTTCGAGTAGTAGAACAGCAGCTTCGGGTCCTGCAGTCGCACGCGTTTTCCTTCGCGGGTGATGGCCGGCTCGTCTCCGATCGACTCGAAGATTCGGGTCACATCGTCCAGCATCTGTGCCGCGGTTTGGGTCTTGGTGGAGCGGCTGAGTCGGTACTTCGACTCGGATGCGTCGCGCTTGGCGATGCGCAACAGTCGCTCGGTTTCGCCCACCGCGACCGCCTCGGCGAGACCATCGCCCTTCGCGAACCGCAGCGTGCGCTTCACGTCCCAGCTCGGGTGCGCTCGGCGGATGTGCTCGATGAGTGCGAACGCCACCACGTGGATGGGCTGAATCACGTTGTTGCGGCGGAACGCGCCAATGACGCGGCTCGCGAGCAAGCGCGTGTAGGCGCGGTCCCGCTCCTTGTCGGGCGCGACCTCGCCGTTGACCCACAGGTACCGAACGGGGTCCACCTGCCGACCTTGCTCGTCCACGGATTCACCATCTTGGTCGACCGTGTTCCCGAACACGTCCATGGGGGTGCAGAACCGAACGGTGACCGTGAGCTTGTTATCGAGCGACGCGCGGACGTACCGGGCGATGCTGCCGATGCGCGAGAACTCGTCGTCGCGGATGATCGGCCGGCGCATGCCGTCTTCGCCGAGGTGGTCCTCGATGAGCGTCGGGGCCTCCAGCACGGTGTGGTAGTTGATGGTCACGGGGACGACGAACACCGGCGACTTGGGCCGGTTGTTGAGCACGTTCTCCGTGTACGCTTCGAGCCCGGTCGACAGCAGGCCGAGCTTGAGCTCCGAGGGGAACTCGTTGCTTCGACTGCGCTTGCCCGACGGGAAGAACATGCTGTGGTAGCCGTACTCGAGCAGCACTTGCGAGTACGCCTTGAGCACGCGGCGATGCAGCCGGAACACGCGCTCGCGGTCGACCTTGTACGCGCCCAGGTTCGCCATGAAGAACGACATGATCGGGTGCGTGAACAGGTTGCTGTCCGCGCCGTAGACCACCGCCGGGAGGTTCGCCTCGTGCATCGCCCAGGACACCAAGATGCTGTCCAGGTGGCTCGAGTGTGCGGGCACATAGATGATGGTGCCCACCTCGGCCAGTCGCCGGAGCTTGCCGACCTCGCCGTCGATGACGAGCCGATCTCGCAGCGCGCTCAGGCTCGCCGGGTCGGGGCGCAGGCCGCGCGAGAGCACGTACGACAGTCCGGCGGGGACCACCTTGGTGGCGAACCGGAAGACCTTGGGCCGAAAGTGGCCGACGGTCTCACCAGCGAACTGCCGCACGATGCCGCGCAGGCGCTCGGCGTTCTCTTCTTCGGTGGCGCGCCCCATGGAGCGGGCGATCTTCTGCCACGCCGCGCGTTCGACCGCGGCCTCGGGCGCCGCGGACTTCTCGAGCCGCGCGATCTCGACGTACGCCGCTTCGTTGAGCAGGTAGCCGAGCCCATCGGAGGGCGAGCGCCAAGCGCGGTCGATCGCATCTCGGGTCACGCGGTCCACGACTTCGTCGATGATGTCGTGGCGATCCCGGTTGAACCGGAACAGCGGTGACTCGTGGTTCGTCGCGACCATTTCTCGACTTTTACCCACGGAGGTTCCGTCGGATATCGCCGGTGATGTTCTTCTGCATCGCCTCGTTCGTTCCGCCGCCGATCGACAGCAGGATGGCGTCGCGCAGGAGTCGCTCCACGCGGTATTCGCGGGTGTAGCCGTATCCGCCGAGCGTTTGGATGGCGTTGCGCGCGACCTCCTCCGCGGTGGTGGTGGCGATGAGCTTCGCAGCGGCGGCGCCGAGCGAGTTGCGCTGGTCCGGGCGCACGCCCTGGGCCACGTTGTACGTGAGCGCGCGGGCGGCCTCGGTCTTGGCGTACGACTCGGCGATGAACCGCTGAATCTGGCCGAAGGCGCTGAGCGGCTGACCGAACGCCGTGCGGTCCAGGATGGCGTACCGGCTGAGGATGTCAGAGCACTCGCGGGCGATGCCGCAGGACATGGCGGCGAGCGTGATGCGCTCGATCTCCAGGTTGCGCATCATGTGCACCAGCGCCCCGCCCGGCTTGCCGAGCAGGTTCTCCTTGGGCACGAACACGTTGTCGAACACGAGCTGCCCGGTCGGCGACTGGCGCATGCCCATCTTGGTCTCTTTGCGCCCCACCGAGAAGCCTTCCCAGGAGGACTCGACAAGGAACGAGGTGATGGAGCGCGGGTTGTCGCGGTCGAGGCGGGCGTACACGAGGAACACATCGCCGTGGGTGGCGTTGGTGATCCACTGCTTGGTGCCGTTGAGCCGGAAGCCGTCGCCATCTTGCGTGGCGGTGGTGGTCATTCCGAGCACGTCGGTGCCCGCGTTGGGCTCCGACATGGCCATACCGGCGATCCACGTGCCGTCGGTGACCGGGCCGAGGTACTGCTCGCGCTGGGCAGCGTTGGCGGCGAAGAAGAAGTTGTTCACGAAGAGCACTTCGTGGGCCAAGTACGACAGCGTGAACGCGGGGTCGTAGCGTGACATCTCCTCGTGGATGATGACCGCGGCCACCGCGTCGAGCCCGAGTCCGCCGTCGGCCTCAGGGACCGTCACACCGAACAGGCCGAGCTCACGGGCGAGTGCTCGAAACGCGCCTTCGTTGAACTCCTCGCGCTCGTCCGCTTCGTCAGCGGCCGGTGCGAGCTTGTCCTGTGCCCAACGGGACACGGAGTCGCGCAGCGCGCGGTGTTCAGGCGTGGGATTGAAGAGGTCGAAAGGGGTCATATTCGCTCCAGAACCAGGGGCTCAAACGTCTAGCAACCCGCCGCGGAGCGGGCAACGAACTCTCGACACGGCGTCTCACATGCCGCGCTGGGGCGGCCGAGGCTGAGCGCTACGGTGCGGGCTCTCCCAGCAGACCCGAGCCGCTAGGTGCAGCCGCGCGCCGCCAGAAACAACAACAACAAGGCGACCACGCCGGCGCCGCTCGCCAGCCTGCGCAGGCCTACGCCGCCACCACCGACGCGTATCGGCACATCGCCCAACTCCACGCGTAGATAGAGGTCACCCCGCCGGCCGTCTTCGACGTTCGCGCCTAGGCCGCGCAGCCGGAGCATGAGGGGGAACTCTCCGTGGGGAACCTGAATGGCGATGTAGTCGTCCTCGTCGGCCGGGTTTCGGCCGCGGTCGACCACGTAGCCGTCGTCGTCGGACAGGCGCAGCGGCACGCGTACGAGTTGGGCTTCACGCGCGCCGACCGCCGCCGGCGGGACCACCACGTTCCAGCGCAGGTCCTTGCCCTTGGGCAGGCCGTCGTCCTCGGCCTCGAAGACACTCCCGAGCCCCGTCACCAGCCCACCTCCCCGAACCGGCTGAGGTCGACCGTCAGCCCGCCTGCAGCGGCTGCGGCGACTCCAACCAGCAACGTATGCTGGTGCACGCCATATGGACGCAGCGAACCGCTGGGCACCGGACGCTCGGCCCAGGCCCACGACTGCGCGGCCGCTACCACCGTACGACCGCTGCGTTCGGCCCGCTCCGCGTCGACGAACCGCGCGCGCTCCCAGGTTCGACCCGCGCTCAGGTCGGGGGCGTTCGCGAAGGCGGCGCGCAGCAGCGCGGTTACCTCGGTCTCTGTCGGCGCCGTTTCAACGGCCACAGCGTCGGCCACACGTTTCACGTCATCACTCATGCAAAAACGGTACGCCGGACGACCGACTTGCGCAACGCCCGAGCTTGTCCGATGGTCGCGCCATGATGCAGATCATCGCCCATAGAGGGGCTCCGCTGGAGGCCCCCGAGAACTCGCTTGAATCGGTCGAACTGGCCATCGCCCAGGGCGCCGATCGTGTGGAAATCGACGTGCACCTGAGCCGCGACGGCGTGGCTTTTGTGAGCCACGACGAGACCACCGCGCGCTGCGGAGACCAAGCGCTCGTGATCGCGCAGTCGTCCGCCGCGGCGCTGCGCGAGGTGCGGCTTGCGAACGGGGAGCCGCTGCCCACGCTTCAGGTGGTCTGCGACGCGCTCGCTGGCCGGGCGGGTATCGACCTCGAGATCAAATCGCCCGGGGCGCGCACAGCCGAGGCCTCGCTGGCGGCGATGCAGGCCGCCGGTCTGGCGCGCGACGCGCTGGTCACGTCTTTCGAGGCGCCGAGCCTGCGGGCGATGCGACGGCTCGGCTACGCCGGAACGCTGGGGCTGCTCGTCGGCTCCAAGTCGCTCGCCCCACGTCAGCGCGCGTTCGAGACCTGGCCGCTGCCTGCCATGCGGCGCTGCGGCGCGGACGCGCTCGTGATTCATCACCGACTGTTGCACCCACCCTTGCGGCGTGCGCTCCGAAAACACAGCCTGGGGCTGTACGTGTGGCTGTCGATGGAAGATGACCTCGTCGACGCCGACATCCGGCACCAAAACTACCTCCGCGCCGCCGCCGCCAACGTCGACGGCATCATCTGCGGGCGTATCCGCGAAACCCAACGCGTCCTGCGCGACGCCTGACCCAAACGCGTCTACGCGACGCCTAGCCCCACACTTCTATGTCTTCGATGCCCGAACTCGTCGCCGACCCCGCCACACGCCCCGGCGTCACCACGGACGTGGTCCGTCTCATCGACGCTGAAGTCGCCAGCAAGAGCGGCCTCGGCGGCATGGCCATCAAAGGCGGCTACAAGGTCGTCAAGCGCCTCAAGGGCGGCCGCATGATTCCCGACGTCGTCGACGGCCTCTTGCCCGACTTCGCCCGGTCCATCGACCCGCTGCACCAAGCGTACCTCAGCTCCGGCGCCACCGGCGGGTTCGCAGCGTACCTCGCGGCCAACAAAACGGACGCCATCAACGCCCTGCTCTCGATCACCGACGAGCGCGCGCGCACGACCTCGAACACGACGCTCAAGAAGACGTACGAGAAGCTGCGCCCCGTCGGCGAAAAGAACGTCGGCGACGCGCTCCCAGCGCTCGGCGCGTTGATCGACAAGCACTGCTCGTAGGTCGTCCGTCATCGCGCGCGCCCACGGACAGAAAACGCCGCCGCGGGCTCGCGCTCAGTCCGGTTTCCGCAGCACCGCGAACGTCGCGTCGCCGGAACCCCGGGCCACCAGCACCTCGACCGTGATCATCTCGTCGTGGTCCGAGCAGTGCTGCACGTACGGCGTGGTGTCGAACATGCTGTCGCGCCCCGCCTCACGCCCGTTGGGCCGCGTGGCCACCATGTCGAGGTCCTGCACGCCCTCCCCGCCCGTGGCGAAGTAGGCGTAACACCAGCCGAACTCGGCGGGGACTTGCACCTGCGCCGCGCCGCGCCGGAGCTTCATCGTGAACGGCCCCAGCCACGGCTGATAGTCGTCGAGCAGCCGAAGCCGCGCCGCCTCATGGTCCTCCCGCGCAGCACCTTCGGCGGGGGCGAGCGTGTCGATGGCGACCACACCGCCGCAACCCATGGCCGGTACCACGAGCGAAAGTGCAGCCGCGCGGGCCCATCGGGAAATACGTGCGAGTTGGGGCATGCGGCGAGTGTTGCTAAGGGGCGGGAACGACCAGGAATCCATCATGCGAAACACCCTCGCACAGTTCTCACTGCTGTGCCCGATACTCTGCCTCACCGTCCTCGGCGGGTGCGACCTGCTGTCCCCCGCGCCGCAGCACACGGTGACCGGCATCGCGGGCGGGCCGCCGACCGGCCCGACGCCGACCGCCGCGCCGCGCGGAAACGCTCCGGCCGCACCCAGTGGAGCAGAGGCAGCGCAGGAGCCCGGCGGACCTCCGACGGCTACGCCATCGGCGACACTTGAGCCGATCGGCCTCCCCGTCGACCAGCTCATCATCGACGGCGAGACGGTGTCCGTGCACTGGCCGGACGGCGACAGCCTGGACATCGAAGACGGCCGCTACCGGGGGCAGAGCGCGCGCATCGCCGGCTACAACACGCTCGAAGGTTACGGCGCTGTGCAGCGGTGGGGCGACTGGTCCTACACCGACCTGGCCGAGGCGAGCAGCCCGTCCACCGACCTGGCCCGGTCGCAGGCGTGGACGTGCACGAACACCGGCGAAGAAGGCGCGTACAACCGCATCCTCCTCGAATGCGAGCCGCTGATGATGGAGATGCTCCGCCGCGGGCTCGCGCACCTGTTCACCATCCACGACCCCATCTCGGCAGCGGCCATCGCGGCGCAACAAGACGCACAGCGCGCACGGCGCGGCATCTGGGCGCAAGGCGTCCCGGAGGCCATCTTGACCTCCGTGACGTCGACCGCTGACGGCAACCGCACCACGTTCAACCGCTACGTGGACACGCGCAACGGCCAAGCGGAGCGCGACTTTCATGACGAACAGTACGCGCCCTGCGAGGACGTCTGCCGGTCCGGGTCCTGCATGCGCTACCTCCCCCACGACCGCCGCTTCGGCCGCAACCGGCTCCGCTGTAGCGACTCACACTAACCTTCAACGCATCGGCCATGTCCCCGTCCCCCGTTCGAGTTCTATTCGTCTGCCTCGGCAATATCTGCCGCTCCCCGCTCGCCGAAGGCCAGTTCCGCGCTCACGTCGAGCGCGCGGGTCTAAGCCACCGGTTCGTCATCGATAGCGCCGGCACCAGCGGCTATCACGCCGGCGAGCTACCCGACCCTGGAAGCATCTCGGTCGCCCGCCAGCACGGCATCGACATCGGCGAGCAACGCTCCCGGGCGCTGCGCGACGACGACGTCACCGCCTTCGACTTTGTGGTCTGCATGGACCGCAAAAACCTGCGCGCGGTGTCCGGAAGCATGCCCAAAGAGCGCGCGTTCGTCATCCGCGAGTTCGACCCAGAGGCCACCGGAAGCCTCGACGTTCCGGACCCGTGGGGCGGCGGCGCGAACGGCTTCGTGGACGTGTACAAGATGCTCGACCGCTGCCTGGAGCCGCTCGCTGAGTACATGCTGCAAACGGGCCCGGTCCCCCGCAGGCGCTAGCCGAGCATCCCGTCGCCGGCGTCGACGGCGCGCGTTAGCGCGTGATCAGGTTGTACAGCAGCTCGAGCCCGCCTTTGGCGCGGTCGCCACCGCGCAGCTCCAAGCGCAGCGATCCGGGCCCGATCTGACGCAGCACCCATTCGAGCGCGACCTCAAAGTTGTTGTCGTCTTCGTCGTCCGGACTTCGAATGTAAGTACCTGACACATATACGTTATCCGCAATGTACTTGCCGCCCTCGATGCGCTGGGACTCGCTCGTGGATTCGATGCGGATCGTATCGATGGGCACGCCGCCGGAGAGCGAGTCGCCGACGAGACCGAGCAACAACGAACCGATGGCGGCCACGCCCTGTTGCTCGTCGCCCGTGTCGCCGCTCAGGTGGCCGGTGGCCAAGAGCTGGAAGATGTCGCTCTCGGACAAACCGCGCGGGTCGGACACGAGACGGACGGCGTTCTCCGGGTCGCGCGCCAAGTCGCTCAGGTTGCCGCGCACCACAACGCTCACCGACGCGCGCTCGCCGCCCGACGTCTGGCCTTGCTCCGCCAAGTAGTCCGTCACGTCCGCAGGCAGCAGGTGCACCGCTTCGATATCGATGGATGGATCCACCTCGGTCTGCCCGGGCGTGAAGGCGATGCGGCCCTGCTCCAGCGCAAAGTCCTTACCGGCCACGCGCAGCGTACCTTCGGGGATCAACACGGCGCCGCCGATCCGAAGCTCGTCGTCCAGTTCGATGTTGAGGTCGGCGGTAAAGTACACATCTCCGACGGAGTGCCGGACCACGCCGCGGCCGTCCGTCCGCACGCGTACGCTGGCGCGGAACGGGTTCGCGTCGGCCTCTACGACCTCGGTAAACAGGGGCGTCGGCGTACGCTCGCCGCGCTGGTCGGCGGCGACGTCTTCGCCCTCAAAGTACACCCACGAGGGGAGCTCGCGCGGGCCGCCGCCGGTCCCGCCAACGTCGTCGGGGACCTCCACCTGAAGGTCGGCGAGCGACACGTCCGCGGTCACGCGGTTGTCCACGATGTCGCCCGCCAGCGTGACCTCGCCGCTCAGGAACGCGCCCAGCCCGGACGGCGCCGAGGCGAGGAAATCCTGCGACCGAATCGACAGCTCGAACGCGCGCGGCTCAAACGACTCCAGCTGCACGGCGCCCGTTCCGCGGACACGACCGCGCTCGTCGTTGATATCGAGTTCGGTCAGCGTGATGGCCTCCTCCGTCATGTCGAGCGTCATCGAGACGGACTCAAACGTCCGCGCCAGCGGGATCACGCTCATGCGCACATCATCGAGCTCCAAATGCCCACGCAACTGCGGCTGTCCGGCCGTCCCGTTCAGCGCCACGTCTGCGTCCAGGCGCCCGCTCAGCGCGTCGACCAGCGTGGCCACCACCAGCTGCGGCACCACCGTCTCGAGCGCGACATTGTCTGCGAACAGGCGCCCTTCGAGCGGCCAATCCGTCCACGCCGGGAGGCCCTCGCGAATCTCTTCCACGCCGAGCCGAACGCGCGACAGCAGCTGCAGCCCGACGCCACGTTCGAGGCCATCGCACGCAAAACCGTCGACGGTCACTTCGCCGTCCTCGTACGCCAGTTCGACCGCCGCTGCGCCGAGTCCACCGCCCAAGAGCGCCACGTCGCGCAGCGCCACGCGGCCTCGTACGGTCGGTGAGCCAGCGGTGCCAAACATGTCGATATAACCGCCGATGGTGCCCGCCTGATCCACCAACTGCTCCGTCACGCTGCCGAACTCTTGGACCTCGGTACGTGGCAGTAGAATTCGAATCTCGAGGGGCGCGGCGACCGGCGAAGCACCCTCTCCCATCAGGTCCGCGAGGCTCGCCCCGACCGACGCGTGCACGCTCATGCCGGCGGTGTGCGCGTCCGCGGCGGGGATGGTTCCTGTGCGTTGCACCTCGGGTGCGTCCGCGCCGTAGAACGCGACCGCGTTGAGCGTGACCCGCTCCGCGGAGCCGAAGTCGATCCGCGCGGTCACCGGCTCGTACGCATCCAGTTGCAGCCCGCTGACGAACAGGCTGGCCGCACCGGCGCCGGTGGAGACGGACCCCGACCACGACAGCGCGCCGCCGATCGCACCTTCGGACAGGCTCAGGTCCTCGCGCAGCCACTCCGGGAGGTCCTCCACCGTCAGCTCGTACAGCGTGCCGTTGGTCTCCAAGTCCACGCGCATCAGCTCGGCCGCCGGGTCCTCCAGCGCCTCGCTGAGCGAAAACGTGGTGTCGACATCCAAGTCCACGATCTCACGCGAGCCGAGCGCCACGTCGGAAGTCATCGACACGGTCCAGTCGTCGCCGACCCCAGCAGCCTGCACGTTCACATCAACGTTGGCGTTGCTGATCCGCCACTCGCCAGCCTCGATCGGGAGGTCGATCGTACCGTCGGACAGCCGCACGGAGCCGATCATCTCCGGCGAGGAGATCGTGCCGCGGACGCCGAGATCAGCAGCGAGGTATCCACGCGTGGCCACCTGAATCGTCTCGGGCAGCAGCGCCCCCAGCGTGTCGAGCTTGAGCCGCTCCACGGTCATGTCGAGCGATATGGGGCGGTCTTCGGCGAGCGCGAAGCGCCCGCGCTCAAGGTTCACGTCGAGCGGAATTCCGGCCGGCCCAAGGTACAGCGTGCCGATCAGCGCGCCGCGCCGCTTGAGCAGCACCGAGCCGGTGAGCGCCTGGGCGTCGTACGCGAGGTCCACGTTGATGCCGTGCGCCGGCAGGCCCACCGCGCTGACGCCCACGGTCTCCGCTTGCAGCGTCGCGGTCGGCGAAGACAGCGTACCGCCCGCCGAGGCGCGAATGTTGGCGAATCCGGTGAGCCCAACCTCCGGCGCGAAACGCTCGCCGAGCGGCAGCAGGTCCACGTTCGTAGCGACGATACGCGCGTCCATCGCGCCGCGGCGAAGGTCGAATGAGCCGGACACACGGGCATTCACGCCGACGCCTTCAATCTCGGTCTCGGTCAGCGAGAACGCGACCGGCATCATGCCGTCGTCCAGGTCGATCGTGAGCCGCGTCGAGGACAGCGTGCGCACGTCGTAGCCGGACGCCCGCGCGTTCAGCGAGCGGATGTCCAGCACGGCCTCGTCGTCGCGGAGGCGGCCCACAATGTCGAACTCAGCCGTCTGTGCGCCGTGCTCAAGCGACACCGCGCCCTGGGCCGACAAGCGCTCGCCATCGAACGTCGCCGCGGTGTTTGCCGAGTCGATTCGGACGCCCGCCACGCGCACCTCGCGGACGCTCGCGTCGACCTCGATGTCGGGCAGATCGCCGTTGCCACGCACCTGCCCGGTCAACCGAACGCGCTCCGCTTCAGCGTCGAGACCGACGAACCGGTCGGCCGCCAGCTCCACGTCTGCGGTCATGTTCGCGCCCAGCGCAAGCCACCCTTCCAGCGTCGTCGGTGCGCCATTCTCGCGAATCTCATCCAGCGGCAGCGACCCCTCGGCCGAGAGCAGCACGTCGACCGATCCGCTCATCTCTGGAACGGTGTCCGGGAACCGGGGCGCAAGCTCGGCGAGATCCGGAATGTCGACGTCCAAGCTGGCCGTCACCGCGCCCGCCTGCGTCAGCGTAGCGGCCAAGTCGACCGCCGCGGCGCCGCTCCAAACCGCCAGCCGACGAATGGCGATATCGCCCGCGTCGTACCGCGCCACCACGTGCGCAGCGTCCACCCGGAACCCGAGGACCGACGACGGCCCCACATCGAGCCGCGCGCCCACATGCATGGTCTGCGGGTTGAAGCCACGGCCGCGCAGATAGACGCCCATCGAGACGTCCGCGTCCACGTCGATGTCCACCCAGCGCGACGGCACAAACCGAGTCAGGCGAATCTCACCCCGGTAGCCGGGCTCCGCCATATCCGTGAGGTCGAACGTCAGCGACGCGTCCACCCGGCCGTCCGGTCCTTCGACCGGCAGCGACACCACCACGGCGTTGGCTGGCCCCTCAATAGAGGCGCCCAGCGTAAGGGGCTCGAGCAGCGCGACACCGCCGAGATACGGGTTCACATCCTCCGGCCGCGCGACCAACTCCGGAATGTCGACGTCGAGGTACGCGAACGGCCCGTCGCCGCTCAGGTCGACGCGCGCGCCGAGCCCCGAGAGCAACGTGGCGCCCACCCCGAGCGCGCCGCTATCGATCGTAATCTCCTCGTCGCCGAGCACCACGTCCGTATCGTCGATGCGCAGCCCGGTGAAGGACTCAAAGTCGATGGGCGTCGCGACCTGCGCCTCCACATGGTTCAGGCCGATCTCAACGTCGCCAGACACGAGCACGTCCACGCGAACGAGGGCGTTGAGGTCATGCGCCAGCACCAGCCGCGCGTCGTCGTTTCGAGCATCCCGCAGCGACGCTCGGCTGGACACCACCTCGATGCGCTCCAGGTTCACAGCCCACGGCGGCGCCGTCGACGGTGGCTTGTTCGGGTCCGACGGCTGAATCATCGTCGCCAGGTTCAGCGACCCGTCGAGCCCCACACGCGCGGTCACATCGGCCCCCTCGATGCGCAGCGAGGGGATGATGACTTCCGAGGACAGCAGCGGGAGCAGCCGGTAGGTCGCCTCGACGGTGTCCGCCGCCAAAATCGGGACGCCGTCCACGTCGAGCAGCCGCACGTCGCTGAGCACGATGCGCCCGCGCACCTGCTCCAACGCGCCGATCTGCAGGTCGCCGGCGAGGACTGACTTCTCGAGAATCTGCTCGATCTGGGCGAGCACAAACGCGCGGCCGCCCTTGGTCTCAGACGCCCAGAACAGCGTCGCGCCGACCACCAGGACGACCAGCAGCACAAGCACCAGCGTGAGCCGGAAGCTCCACTTCAAGACGCGCCGCACCGATTTGCCGAGGCGCGCCATCAGAACGCCTCGCCGAGCGAGAGCACAAATCCGATGGGGCGCATTCGACCGTGGTTGGCCGGCACGTCGGTGACGCGTACGCCGATGTCCGCGCGCACCGGCCCGATGGGCGTGTACACCCGCAATCCGCCGCCAACAGAGACGGCGATTCCGGTGTCACCCCCAAACGACGGGTCGAAGCCCAGCCGGTCGTTCACCTGGCCCGCGTCAACGAACACGACCACGCCAAAGGCGTCGTTGAGCATGTAGCGCGGCTCGAAGTTGAACAGGTACGACGTCACGCCACCCGTTGGGATATCGGGCTCTTGGTGCGGCCCGATGCGGCGCTCGGGGAACCCGCGAACGCTGGAGCCGCCGCCCAGGAACAGGCACTGGTTTCGCGGAACGGGCTCGCCGTAGTCGAAGATGGCGCCGGCGCCCAACCGCGTGGCCACGGACAGGTTGCGCGTGACTCGGCGGTAGTAGCGAATCTCCGGGTCCACGCGCACATACGGATAGTCGCCGAGCACGCCCTCGCCCGCTTGCACATTGAGCGAGCCCGCCCAGTCGTTACCGCTGCGCGCCAAATCGGAGTTGCGCCGTTCGGTGCGAATTCCGGTCTCGAAGAACCCCAGCCGAAACGCGCGCGGGAGACCGTCACAGGACGACCGACTGGTGGAGGTGACCGGTGAATCCGCGAAGTCGCGCGTGATGTTGATCTCGAATTGATAGCCCGCATAGAAACGGGTGAACTCGCCGAGGCGGTTGCTGATTCCGACGCGAACGCTGGGCCGGCTGAACTCGTGGTCCGTCTCGACGCCGTGCTCGAAGCCGAGCCGAAGCGATGCATCGAAGATGTTGAACAGCACCCGGGGCCGTGAAATCGCACCCTCGATCTCGCCGATGATGCCTGACGCCAGCGTGTTTCGGCCGAACACCGTGGGCAGCCACGCGTAGCCGAGGCGCCCTTCGAGTTCCGCGCGGTTGAGCGGCGAGAGCACGTTACGCCAGACGGCGGCGGCGCGGCCGTACGCCTCGGTCCGAGACGACTCGATCGCGATACCGCCACCAAACTTGTAGTTCGCCTCCGGCGCCTCGACCACGCGAATCACCACCGGGATGCGCGGGTTCGCACGCTCCAGTTGGTCGATGTTGTCGAGCAGGCCGGCCGTCGGCGCGCGCTGCGGCGACTCGTCCGCGATGCGCATCGCCAGCGTGAAACCCTCGGCCGCCAGCAGCGAGTCCACGTGGTCCAGCGCCTCTTGGTCCTCGATCGGGCCGCCCTCTTGCAGCACCGCCTCGACCTCGACGGACGTGAACGCGTCCAAGTCGTACAGCTCCACCTGGGCTTCGCGGAGACGGGAGTAGCGGTACACAGCATCGGTCCGGATGTCCGTGCTGCGCCGAATCAACGCCGCCGGGATGTTCTCGTTTCCTTCGACGCGGACCTCGCCGAACACGCAGGCGGTGCCCGGGTCGAAGAAGAAGAACACGCGCGCGGCGTAGTTCTCGCGGTCGACGTAGACCCGAGCCTCCACGCGCGCCCGAGCGTACGACCGCTCCATCAGTCGTCGGCGAATCCGCTCGCGCTCCTCGTCGATCTCTTGCCGCGAGAACGCCGTCCCCGCCAGCAGACGGGTGTCGCTAAACAACACGTTGGAGTTCTCGATCGTCCGCAGCGACGCCACATCATACTCCGCCGCAGCCGCCAGCGACGTCTGCAGCCCCTCCTCGATCTCGAAACGTAGCCGAGCGCGGTTGCGGCGTTTGCCCTCCTCGAGCTCGACCGAGTAGTCGAGCACCTGCGCGTCAAAGTACCCGTGGCCCGCGTAAAACGCGCGGATGCGCTCAATGTCGGCGGCCAGCTCGAACCGGTTGAAGAACGACACCGGCGCGAAAGGGTTGAACGTGTTCTCCTGCGTCGCGAGCGCCTCTTCGAGCTCCGCGCGGTCGATCGAGTCAGCCCCCTCGAACGTGATCGACGCCACCCGATAGTCGGTCAAACCCGGCACCATCGTGGGCTGCGGCCGACAGCCGGTCGCGAGCGCCACGGCCGCAACGACCGCTACCATCCAAAACGCGCGCCACGTCATCGGTCGACGAACCGCTCATAGGTCGGCAAAGTGCCCAGCGCGCTCCATCGCCCATCCGCGAGACGCTCGACCAGGCCGCGCGCCTGCAGCTCGCCGAGCTGCGACGCCATGGTGCCGACCTCGACGAACGAGCGCCGCTGGCGCGCCACGCTGTTGGAGCGAGCATCGGCCACCAGGTCGGTCACAAACGCTGGCCCCTGCGCCAAACCGGCGCACGCGTTCTCGTAGTGGGTTCGGCAATGGCCCAGCGACTTGGCGCAGGCCGCCTCAAAGTCTCGCGTCGGACGCCCGTGACCCGGAAACAGTACCGACACCGGCAGCGTCTCCGACCAACGCATCAACGTGTTGCGATACGTCGTCAGCTCATCGCGCAGCATCGGCAAAATCGGCGTCGGCGAGCGCAGCACGACGTCTCCGCTGAACAGCCAGCCTTGGTCGCGGTCCAGCCAAGCGGCGTGGAACGGGTCGTGCCCGCGTCCATCGACACACTCCAATTGCAGATCCCCAACCCGAATTGACTCACCAAACGCCAGCGCGCGCTGACGCGGCAGCACGCCGGAGCCGTGGCGCGGGGCCGGCGGTCCTTCGAACATCTCCACCAGCGCGTCGCGCGTGGCGGTCGCCGGCAGCTCCTCGCGCAGCCAGTCCTGCCACCGCGGCAGCTCGGCGTAGTACGCGTGGTAATTTGTGGTCGCCGGGAGCGTGCCCTCCCAGAACACGTGCTCCGCGTTCGTGAGCTGCTCCGCCAGTGCGACCCCACCGCCCATGTGGTCCACGTGACTGTGCGTATACAGCACCATGTCCACGTCGCCAGGCGCCACGCCAGCGGCCGAGAGGGCCTCGAGCGTCGCCTCGGTGCGCGTCGGAAACCCGCTGTCGATGAGCGCGACCGTCCCACCGCGGCGTAGCAAGTACGCGTTCACCGTCAGCCCCCACGAGGCGGTCGTGCGGATGACCGTCACCCCGTCAAACGTGGGCAGCTGGATTTGCTTTGAGTCGTTCACGCGCCGTGGATAGCAGCAACCGAGTTCGCGCGCGACGTATTGGAGGTCCCCGACCCCTCGTTTTTGGCACCAACACCCCCATTCGGGGGGCTCCGAACGAGGAACTGGCCCGGCGGTGTGGCGCATCCGCAAAATCCAATGTAGGCAGCCCGCATATGACTCAAACTCCGAACAGTCGGCGCCAACGCGTAAAGCAGGCGCTGCAACGGACGCTCGACCGTAGCAATATCGGCGCGAAAGCGACCGCGCTCGCCGCGCGCACCCTGCACGCGAGCGCGCCCCTCACGGTCGCCATGGCCGAACGGCTCGGCGATATGGTCGACGCCACGTCGAGCCGGGTGCTCGCGACCGACGAGGCCGCCGCGCAGCTCGCGTACTTTGTCGAGTCCATCGCCGCCGACGTCCCGCGAGAGCGCGTGCTCGCCGCCGTGCTCGAGCACAACCTGCTGCTCGACGGCACCGTGCTCAAGCTCATCCGGCCACTGCTCCGCGCCGACTCCACGACGCCGTTCGACGCCGACCTCGGCGCGCACCTCGACCCCGCCGACCTGGACCGCGGGCGCAGCACGCTCATCACGCTGCTCGAGACGCTGGTTCACCTGCGCGACGACGCGCCGGTCGAACGCATGGTCGACCCAGATCTCGACCCCGTCTCGCGCCTGCACGGGCTCGCAACGCTGGCGCCTGACCTGCCGCTGGACGCCCTGTACCCGCTGCTCTCCGGCGACCGCCCGCCGCAAGACGTCGCCCGCTTCGTCATGACGAGTTACTCCCTGTTTTTACAAACGTTTTTGCTTCGCTCGACCATGCGCTTGGTGCCGCAGGTCGTGAACAACCGCCTCTTGGAGACTTGATGCCCACACAGGACCGTCCGTACACGTTCGTCGAGCATGAGGACCAACTTCATGCCTTCTGCGAGCAAGAGTTGGACAACGTCGATGGGGCCCCCGTGGCACTGGATATCGAGGAGGACCGCGAGCATCGCTTTCGCCCGTCCGTCGCGCTGATTCAGATCACCATCGAGGATCGAGACTACGTACTCGACCCTATCACCCTGCCCTACAAGCAGCTCGCCGCCGCCATCGAGTTCGTGTGCCTGACCAGCAGCCAAATGGTTATGCACGGATGCCGAAACGACGTGACCGGGCTCAAGCGAGACTTCGGTGTCGGCCCGCGCAACCCCCGCGACACCCAGCTCGCCGCGCGCTTCCTCGGCGCCGAGGCGTTTGGACTCGCGGCGCTGCTCAAGGAGCGGTTCGGCGTGGAGCTGAACAAGGCCGTACGGCGCTCCAACTGGCTCCGCCGCCCGCTAACGGAACAGCAGCTGGGATACGCCCGCGAGGACACCCAGTTCTTGCTGCCGCTGTGGGACGAGCTCTCCAGCGAGGCCGCCGCCGCCGGTTGGGAAGACGCCCTGCTCGAGGAGTGCAACGCGCTCTCCTCGTTGCCCATCGAGAGCGCCGTCTACGACCCCACCGGCTGGCGAAACGCCAAGGGCTCGCGCCAACTGACGGACGAGCAGAAGGAAGTCGCCGCCGCCATCTGGGGCTGGCGCTACCAGACCGCCGAAGCGCTCGACCTGCACCCCTCCCGCCTGCTGCCGCCGTGGGCGATGCTCAACATCGCCAAGCGTGGCGCGCGCGTGGTCGAAGAAGGGACCGCCAAGGGCCTGCCCAAGAACCTCAGCGACGAGCACATCGACCAGCTCATCACGGCCATCGAAGACGCCCCTCCGCTCCCGCCGATGACCCGCCGACGCAAGTCGCACGGCACCTGCAGCGTGGCGCCCGATACGCTCGACAGCCGCATGCACGCCCTCACCGAGTGGCGCGTGAACACCGCGGAATCGACCGGGCTCGACCCCGGGTTCCTGGCGCCCAAGAGCCTGCTGGAGTCGCTCATTCGAGCCGATGTCAGCGAGCCGAGCGAATACGCCGACATGCCCGACGTGCGCCAGTGGCGCGTCGACCGCTGGGGCAAAGAGTGGTTCGAGCTCCGCTAACGGCGGGCCGGGGGAAGGTCGTTCGGGTGGGCTGAGCAAGGGGCATGTTCAAACCTGTCCTTCGACTTCGCTCAGGAAGGGGTCGTGGGGTCGTTCGGCTCGTTCGGCTTCGCTCTGGAAGGGGTCGGTCGGCTGGGTTGAGCCAGGGGGATGTTCAAACCTGTCCTTCGACTTCGCTCAGGAAGGGGTCGGTCGGGTTCTCCGGCTTCGCTCAGGTAGGGTCGGTCGGGTTCTTCGGCTTCGCTCAGGTAGGGTCGTTCGTCTTCGCTCTGGAAGGGGTCGTTCTGCTCCTTCGACTTCGCTCAGCAAGGGTCGTTCGGCTGGGCTGAGGTAGCGTTCGGGCGCACGCGACGCACCTCAGTCGAGCCGGT
>CBDUJZ010000097.1:0-19209 GCA_965367675.1 uncultured Myxococcales bacterium
GGGAGCGGGCAGGGCGACGCGACGCCGGAGCACACCATATTCGAGCTGCGAGAGCGCGAAGAGCCCGCCACTTTGGACACGTTCTACGCGAGTGAGGAGACGACACGGTACCGCGTTGGCGCGGGGCTGGACGCGGCGCCCACGTGGGTCTCCGTCGCCCATGGCCGCGTGTTTGCAGGCATGGCGACCGGAGTCGCGGAGCTCGACCTGTCATGGGGGGCCTTTGTCACGCGAACCGATGTGACCGGGCCCGTTCTGGACGTGCTCGCGACCGACGATGGCATCGTGTTCGTGCAGCCGAACGGCGTGCTGGTGGAGGTGGACGACGCGCCGGCAGACGCGCCCCTCGAGTCCGTCGCGTTCGCCGGAACGATCACCCAGGCGACGGCAGCGGTGGGCACGGCGTTTGTGTCCGACGGCACAACGCTTTGGAGGTTCGTCGGTGGTGTGTTCGAGGCGGGCCCTGAGATGACCGAGGGCGCGAGCATGGTCGCTGGCACCGACGCCGGACTGTGGCTCCACGGCGCCGGCGAGACGCGCCTGTTTGGGCCTGATATCGACGTGGCTTGGCCGTCCGTGGACGCCTTGTACATGGCCGGTTGCCCGAACGGGGATGTGCTGCTGGTGCACGCGTCCGGGCTGGAGCAGTTGTCGCCGGACGGCACCTCGGTGGAGGTCGCGGTGGGGCCCGGCGGGATTCCGACCGACAACCCGACGGCGGCGGTTTGCGGCGCGGATTGGTGGCTGTTGGGGCATGCCGTGGGAGCATCTGCGCTGGCGCGCGACGGCGGCCATACGGACCACTATCAGTCGCAGCGTTGGCTGCAGAACGACGCGGTCATCGACGTGGCGCTCCAGGGCGACACGCGGTGGTTTGCGACCGCGGGCGGCATTACGCGCGTGGACCTGATTCCGCGGACGCTCGCCGGCAAGGCGGGGTACTTCCTGACCGACCACGACCGCTCGTTCTGGCGCTTGGACGGGTTCTCTTCGCAGTGGGCCAACACGCCGTCGCCATGGTCCGAGGATGGCCTGTGGCTCTCGGACGACGACAACGATGGGCAATGGACGCAGGAGATGATCGGCGCGCTGGTATACGCCGCGGCAGCGACCGGCGACGACAGCTACTGCGACCGCGCGCGTCCGGCGGTGCAGAACATGCTCACGCTCGTCGACATGCCCTGCCTCGACTTTGCTGCCGCTGGGCTCAACTGCGGGTTCTTCACGCGCTCGTTTGTGCGCGAGGACGAAGGCCGCATTTTCGACGACAAGGCCACCCAGTCGAACTGGCACTTGGTCGAGTACGAGGGGCAGTCGTACTACTGGAAGGACGACACCTCGACGGACGAATACGGCGGCCACTACTACGGCCTGCCGCTGTTCTTCGACGTTTGCGCGACGGACGCCGAGAAGGAGGCCATCGCCATGCGGCTGACGCTGGCGACCGACCACCTGATCGACAACGACTACGACCTGATCGACCTCGACGGCGGTGAGACCACCTACGGCACCTGGGGACACGACTACGTGGCCTCATGCGTGGACGGGCTCGGCAGCTGTGATGCCGCTGACCGTGCGGACTGCTTCTCGGCTTGCTTCGGCGGCGGGTTCATCAACGCGGCCGAGATTCTGGGGCACCTTTTGGTGACATGGCACGTGACGCAGGATGACCGATTCTACCATGAGTACATTCGGTTACGAGACGAAGAGCGGTACGGCGAGGTCATCGTCTTCAACGACAACCTGCTGACGGCGGTGAACCCGACGACGGAGAACAACATCGATCACGAGCTGTCGATGCTCGCCTTCCATTCGCTGATTCGCTACGAGCCGGACCCGGTGTATCGCGCCCGTTGGCAGGAAGCGCTGCTCGGCTTGTACAGCACCGAGATCGACGAGGAGAACCCATTCTGGGCTGGCGTCGTGGCGGGTCTCACGGGCCATGAGGAGCAGCGCGCGGCGGTGTTGGACTCCTTGCGTGAGTATCCGATGGACCGACGCTGGTGGCGCATCGATCACAGCCATCGGCTGGACTACGTGACCCGCGCTGAGCGCGACCGCGAGGGCAACATCCAGCTCGCCGAGTGGCCGCCGCCCTACGATGAGCAGCCGCTGCGGTGGTGGGACCAGACACCGTACGCGGTGACGGTGAGTGGCAATGGCACGCGGATTCGCGGGCCGATGGCGTACCTGATCGCGTACTGGGCCATGCGTTACTACGGCCAGCTCGATGCGCCCGCGCCGCCGGAGAGCCCGCTACTGGACGGGTTCCAGGCCATCGCACATCGTGGCGGTGGGCGCTTGGCGCCTGAGGCGACGCTGCCCGCATACTACAACGCTGTCGCGGTCGGTGCGTCGGTGCTCGAGTGTGACGCGCATGCCACGTCCGACGGCGTGCTGGTGTGCATTCACGACGACACGGTGAACCGCACGACCGACGGTACGGGGGCGGTGCGGGACATGACGTTCGCCGAGCTGCGTGCGTTGGACGCAGGGTATCACTACTCAGCGGACGGTGGCGCGACGCACCCGTATCGCGGAACCGGCGTGGTGGTGCCGACGCTCGCTGAGCTGCTTCAGGCGTTCCCCGACACGCCGTGGTCGATCGAGGTTAAGCAGCAGTCGCCGTCGATCGCGCGCGACGTGGTGGATTTGATCGAGCTGCTCGGCCGCACGCAGGATGTGGTGATCGCGAGCTTCTTCGACGCGACCATCGCCGAGGTGCGCCGGCACAATCCGGACCTGCTCACGGCGCTGACCATCGCGGAGATGGCGCAGTTCTTTGCGCTGTCGCCGGCCGCTGAGGAGCGGTATCGCCCGCCGGGGTACGTGATTCAGGCGTCGTTTGATGCGGGCGGCCGCGTGCTCGACACGGCCAACGTGGAGCGCGCGCACCGGCTCGGCATGCGCATTCACGTGTGGACGGTGAACGATCGCGCGACGATGGAGGAGGCGATTGAACGCGGCGCCGACGGTGTGTTCACCGACGACCCCGCGCTGCTTTCAGAGGTGCTTGACGAGCTAGGCGACTGAGCTGGCGGCGCTTGTTCTGGGAGCTGGTGCGGGTTGAAACCTGTCCCTCGACAAGCTCGGGATGATTGAGCTGGGTGGGATCGTCTGGAGGGTGGCGTTGGATGCATCGTCCCCTCGATGGCGGTCGAAACGATGGCGGTCGTTCCGATGGTGCTCGTTCCGATGGCGTTGGGCGCTAGTCGCAGATGGGGAGGACTGGCGTGGGCAGGTCTTCGGCGCCCGTGACGCCGGGGGCGGTCCAGCCGTCTCCGCCGACGTCGATGAAGAGCGGATTCGTGAATCCGAACGGGCGCTTACCGGGGGTGACGGCTGACATCGAGGCGGTGTTGTAGGCGAAGAAGACGACGTAGCTGTCGGCGTCTTCGGGCAGGGCGAAGCTGTCGTCCCAGTCGACGAGGTCGGCGTTGTCGGCGTCGATGGTGCGGCGCTCGGTTTCGATGCCGTTGACGTACATGACCAGCGTGTTGGCGGACGTCCACTCGGGGGATTGGATGCGGACGCGCACGGCGCTGCTGCCGTCGGTGGTGTTGACCTGGATGGTGTCGCCGGGGAGCTCGCCGTCCGGGAAGTCGATGAACAGGCCGCCGGAGACGCTCACGCGGTGGTCGTTGATGGCGGTCGTGATCTCGGTCTCGGTGAGGGCGCCGGGGTCGTCGTGGCCCACGTGCAGGTAGTTTCGCGGCCAGCCGGGACCGCGGCCCAAGCTGTGGGTGTCCGAGTTGCCGACGCCGGTCACGCGGATGCCGCGCGAGAGCAGTGAGAACCAGTCGCGCATGACCTCGCAGGTGTATCCGAGGTCGTTGACCACCTCCATGGACGCGAAGCCATCGAACCACACGTCGGGGTCGGCGGCGTCGGGGCCGAGCACGGGGTCGTAGTCGGCGGCGTCGAAGAACGCGCTGCCCTCACGGGGGTGGTTGATCTGCAGGAACTCGGCGCCGGACTCGTAGGCGGCCGCGGCGAGCTCGGGTCCCGTTCGTCGGTGCACGCCGTCGTCGGTGATTTCGCTGAGGGCGACGCCGCCAAAGCGGGGCGCGGTCAGGTCGTAGTCCATGGGGAAGGCGTTCATGTGGCCCCAGATGGGCGACACTTCGGTGCCGTTGAACACGAAGAGCAGGTCGGTGAGGCCGAGTTCTGCCACCAGGCCGGGGTAGTCGGCGACGACGTCGTGGTCGGTGGGTGCGATGAAGTCGACGCCTCCGCCGAGGTTGGCGCCGAGTAGTTCGATGCTCTGTGTGGCGCTGTCGATGCTGCGTGCGGAGTGCTGGTGGAAGTCGCCGCTCACCCATCCGGTGGTGTCGAGCATGCGGGTGAGCGTGGCGTTTACGGTGACTTCACCGCCGGCGGGTACGACCACCTCGGTGATGACTTCGCGGCTGAACTCTTCGCCTCGGCTGAGCTCGACGGTGTAGGTTCCGGGGGGCAGGGGGAGTGCGGCGCTGCCGCGCAAAGCGAAGCCGGTCGCGGCGTTGGCGCCGGTCACCCGAACCTGTGCGGGCGACGGCAACACACCTTCGCCGTCGGGGGTGTCGACCCAAGCGCGCAACAGGCCGACGTCGGGCGCGACGAGCGCGATGGGGCTGTCGGTGGACGCGGAGAATGCGGTTGGCGGGTGGACGGCGGGGTCGGTGTCCCACAGGCGGGCGGTGTAGTCGCCGGGTGGCAGCTGCACGGCCGCGGCGCCGGCGTCATCGAGTCGTACGACCGCCCAGGGCGTGCCGTCGGTTCCTTCGATGATCCAGCGGCGCTCGGGGTAGGCCTCGCCGACGGGGCCCGTGAGCTCGGTGCGGAGGCCGGCCGCGAGCGGTGAGAGGTCGGCGAAGGCTGCGGCCAGGCCCTCGGTGTCGCGCGCCACGGCGATGTGACGTGTGTAGACGCCTTCAATGCCTTCGCCGAGCCGGCCGCCGGCGACGACGGTCGCGGAGATCTCGGATTCGAGGAGCGCGGGGGCGAACGGCGTGATGGTCATGTCGTCTGCCCACACACCGTACGCCATGTCGCGCGAGGTGGCGTACCACACGGGGGACTCGGCTTTGAGCAGTGCCGCGAGCTCACCGAACCCGGGCGCCCAACCGGTCACGTGGTCGCCCGCGATCAGGACGTCGCCGGAGGAGACGCGCCGGACCACGGAGCTCTCGCCGCGCTGCGTGAGCCACGTGACCACCTCGAGCGTCGTGGCACCGGGGGCGAGTCGGTATTCGGTCTCGAACCGCAGCGGCACGGCGTTGGGCAGCACGCCGACGAAGTTGCTGATGACGGCGAGCGGGTTATCGTCGCCTGACACGCGCAACACCGCGGCGCCGCCGTCTTGGCCATCACGCACGGCTTGGATGGAGTCTACGCCCGCCCCGCGCAGGTCGAGCCCGGGGAGGATGGCCTCGAGGCGCTCATCCTGCAGGTGGTCGGCGGGGGCGATATCGACGAGGTAGCCGCCACCGTAGGTGTACTGATTGGGCGCGTTTGCGCTCGCGATGCAGGCCACCAGGTTCTCGTTGGCGAGTACAATATCGCCGGGGCGGCATCGGCTCTCGGGGCCCGAGAACGGGCTCTCGATGACAAGACCGAGGCGCGCTTCGCCGGCCGGGAACGGGTCGCCGGGGGCCCACGCGTCCAGGTCTGCGTCGTCCTGCGCTTCCGTTCGCGGCACGGTCGGCCAGTCGCTCGGCTCGGCGTCGGGGGCATCGGCGGCGTCCAGATCGCCTGCGTCGTCGGCGTCATCGGCGTCCGCAGCGACATCCGGCGTTACGTCGTCGACATCCTCGGTCGCGTCCACACCGACTTCTTCGGTGGACACGTCGGACGTTGCGTCGAACTCGGCGTCCGGCGCGTCGACACCGACGTCTGCTTCGGAGGAGTCGTCGCCGCAGGCGGCAAGCAGAAGGAGGGCGAGCGTGGAGACGGAGAGGCGATAGGAACGCATGGAGATGAGGCCGGTCGTTGCGAGTGGGCGCGCGTTGCGCAGTTGTCACTGAGTGACAGGATTGTGACGCAAGCGGGCGTTTGGCGCAATCGCGGCGGGCTCGGGTTCGCGATGAGCCACCTCGGCTACACCATCCCGCCGCAAGCGGACTGTGGCTGGATTGGCGAAGCGGGACCGGGCCCCAGCTACGGCGACACCCGCGACGACGGGAGCCGACATGGGTTCGACAACGACTTCACGCAGCGCAACTGCACCATCATGACGTGGAACCTGATGCACTTGGCGAAGCTGATGCACGGCGGCATTTCGAACCATGGCAACGACCGCCGGGCATGGAAGGCTGGCGCGCGGTTCGACTTCGAGAACCCTGAGTATCGCTCGTAGCGATGCGACCCGCGGCCGGGCTGAACGCGCCTAGCGGTGGGTCAGGCGCAACGCATCACACGCTGCCCACAAAGCGCTTCTTGGCCGACTCGAGCCACAGGTAGAGCACCGGCACGATGAACAGCGTGATGAGCGTGGATGACGTGAGTCCGCCGATGACCACGCGGGCGAGCGGCGCTTGGCTCTCGCCGCCGGTGCTGCCGCCGATCGCGACGGGCAGCAGCGCGAGCATGGTGGTGGAGGTGGTCATCAGGATGGGCCGCAGGCGCCGGCGCGCGCTCTCCACGATGGCCTCGCGCAGGGGCAAGCCTTCGTCGCGGCGCAGCAGGTTGATGTAGTCCACGAGCACGATCGCGTTGTTCACGACGACGCCGACCAGCACCACCGCGCCCATGAAGCTGTTGATGTTGAACGTGGTGTCCGTGAGCACGAGTGTTCCGATGACGCCGATGGCGGCGAACGGCACGGCGGCCATGATGACGAGCGGCTGCAGGAACGACTCGAACTGGCCCGCCATGACCATGTAAACGAGCAGCATCGCGAGCAGGAAGCCCATGCCGAGCGAGCCAAATGTGGACGCCTGCTCGGCGGCCTCGCCCGCGACGAGCACGGAGAATCCTTCCGGGACCTCCATGTCGTCGAGCGCTTCTTGGATCTGCGCGGTGACGGAGCCCAGGTCGTAGCCTTCGTCGATGCCGCCGCCGACGGTGATGATGCGTCGTTGGTTCAGGCGGTCGATGGCCTGCGGAGTCTCGCCGTCTTGCACGTTGACGAGGTCGCCGAGCGCAACGGATTGCCCGTTGGGCAGGGCGACGGGGCGTGCGAGCAGGGCCTGTGTGGACGCCAGATCGTCGTCGCTGAGGCGAACGCGGACCCGGAATTCGTCGCCGTGTTCGCGGTACACGCCCGCGTCTCGCCCTTGGACGAGCAGGGAGACCACGTTGGCGATGTCGCGGGTGGTGAGGCCGTAGTCGGCCGCGCGCTGGCGGTCGATGTACAGGCGGAGCTCGTCGCCGCCAGACTCGCGGCTCGGCAGCGCTTCGGTCACGCCCTCGACGGTGAGCATGCGCTCGGCGACTTCGGCGGCGAGCTGGTCTGCGGTGGCCAGGTCGTGGCCTAGGATTTCGACACGGAGCCGATCGTCACCGCCGCGCAGGAAGTTGAAGATCCACAAGCCTCCGCCGGCGCGGCTGAACACGGTCATGCCGGGGACTTCGCGGCTGAGGTGCGGGCGCAGGGCGGCGGCGATGTCCTCGCTGCTGCGCTCGCGCTCGGTCACGGGGAGCAGGTTCACGCGCATGCTGGCGCTTTCTTCGCCGCGGGTCGACCAGAACCCGGGGCTGCCGAGCGTGGATTGGATGTCGGTGACCTCGGGCGTGTGTTCGCGGACGATGGCTTCGATGGTCTCGACCGCCGCTTCGGTGACTTCCAGACGGGTGCCTGCCGGGTATCGCGCGAAGATGCGGACCTCGCTCTCGTCGGCCTCGGGCAACAGCTCGCTGCCGATGCGGTCGGCGAACTGAAGCGAGACGGCGAGCGCGGCGACGGCCACGATCGCGACGACGGGCGAGAAGCGCAGCGCGAGCGATACGGACCGCGCGTACACGTTGTCGATGGCGTCGAGCGCGCGTCGGAGGATGTTGGGTCGCTTCTCCGGCGTGTCGTCGCCGGGCAGATTCGCGGGCGCGTCGTCGCCGAGCAGGGCGGCCGACAGCACCGGCACGAGCGTGAGGGCCACGAACAGGCTGCAGAGCAGCGCGGACGTGACGACGAGCGCCATCTGGCCGAAGAAAATCGCAGCGAAGCCGCCCAGGAACACCACCGGCACGAAGACGGCGAGGGTGGTGAGCGTGGACGCAACGATCGCGCTGGCGACCTCCTCGGAGCCCCGGATGGCGGCCTCCTTGGCCGTAGCGCCGCCTTCGCGATACCTGAATATGTTCTCGAGAATGACGATTGCGTTGTCGACTAGCATGCCGATGCCCAGCGCCAAGCCACCGAAACTAATCAGGTTTAGGCTCAGTCCAAGCTGGTACATGAGCATGAACGTCGCGATGACCGAGATGGGGATCGCGACGCCGATCACGAGCGTGGAGCGCACGCTCTGCAAGAAGATGAGCAGGACGATGAGCGCGAGTGCGGCGCCGACGACGACGCTTTGCTGAACGCCGGAGATCGAGCGCCGAATGAACACGGAGCTGTCGACCAAGATGCGCATCTCGGCTTCGCCTTCGTAGTCGGCGTTGAACCGGTCGATGGTCGCGTACAGCGCATCTGCGACGTCGACGGTGTTGGATCCGGGCGTCTTGGAGACGCGCATTTCGACGCCGGCCAGGCCGTTTACCCGGACGATGTTCGATGTCTCCTCGAAGCCGTCGACGACGGTCGCGACGTCGGCGATTCGCACGGGGTGTCCGTCGCGCCAGACGACTACGGATTGGGCGATCTCGTTGAACGACTGGAACTCGCCCATCGCGCGGACGAGCACGTTGTCGTCGCCGCGCTCAATCTGTCCGGCGGGCACGGTGAGGCTGGCGGCCTGCAGGGCCGTGACGACGTCGACCGGCGAGATCTCGAGTGCGCTCAGGCGTTCCGCGTCGATCTCGATGCGGATCTCGCGGTCGCGCGCGCCGCGGATGTCCACGCTCGCCACGCCGCTGGAACGCTCCAGGTAGGGCTGCGCCACGTCTTCGGAGAAGCGTCGCATGCGCGCTTCGTCCATGTTTCCGGACAGGCCAATGTGGAGCACCGGCAGGTTGGTGAGGTCGAACTTGTAGACCACCGGTGCGTCGGCGTCTTCGGGCAGCTCGGCCCGCACGCGTTCGATGGCGGAGCGCACGTCGTTGAGCGCCTCCTCCAGCGGGGTGCCCCACTCGAAGCGCAGGGCGACGCGGGTGCGGCCCTCCATCGAATAGGATTCCAGCTTCTCGATGCCTTCGACGCGCGCCACGGCGGCCTCGATGGGCCGGGTGATGAGCGTCTCCATCTCTTCGGGGCTGACGCCGGAGTAGGTGGCGACGACCGAGATGGACGGGAAATCGAGCTCGGGAAACAGGTCGACGGCTAGGCGGGTGTACGCGAAGGCGCCGATCAAGGTCAGCACCGCGAACACCATGGTCGTGGCGACGGGGCGGGCTACGGCGGTGCGAGAGAGACTCACGGTGCTGCTCCGCTATCCGTGTCGCCGACCACGTACACTTTGCTGCCCTCGGTGAGGCCCATCGGCGCCGACATGACCAGTCGCGAGTCGGCGGGGATGCCTTCAACGGCGAGCGCCTCTTCGGTGCGTAGCAGCACGGTGACCGGGTGCGCGGTCACGGTGTCGTCGTCGTTCACGACCCAAACGCGTAGCGTGCCGTCTACCGTCTCTTGCACGGCGCCGAGCGGGACCACGACCGCGTCTTCGAGCGTGCGCGTCGTGAGGTGTCCGCGGCCGAACATGCCGTCGCGAATCGTGGCGTCTTCGGCCTCGATCTCGAGGCGCACTTGCACGGTCCGAGATTCCCGTTCGACGACGCGGCCGATGTACGAGACGCGTCCGGCGAACGGCGCTTCACCTTCGGAGTCGAAGTAGACCTGCGCGAGTGTGCCCTCGGACACTTCGCCCAGCCGTTCTTCCGCGAGCCGGAACACGAACCGGAGCGAGGTTTCGTCGACCAAGGTGACCAACGGTTGCTGCGGCGAGACCATCGCGCCGGCGGTGACGTGCCGGGTGACCACCAAGCCGTCGAAGGGCGCGACGACGTCCGCTTGTCCGAGCTCGGTGCGTACGGCGGCGAGCGCAGCCTCGGCTTCTTGTTCCTGGGCGCGTGCGACGGCGACGGCTTCGCCTGCGACGGAGAGGGCGTCCTGCAATCGGGCGAGCTCCGCGGCGGGGAAGGCGTTGCGCTCGGTGAGCGGAGCGCGCCGGTCGACCTCGTTGGCCTGCTGTGTTTCGTCGGCGCGGGCGCGCGAGACTTGGGCGCGGGCGCTCTCCAGCCGAGCGAGTGCTTCGCCGCGTCGGCGCCGAATCAGGTCGTCGTCGAGCCGTGCGATGCGCTGTCCTGCGACGACGAAGTCCCCTTCGTCGACCGTGAGCTCTAGGAGTCTTCCGCTGGTCTCTGGCGCCAGGTCGACTCGGTCGAAGGCGCGCATTTCTCCAGTGAATTCAACATTCTGGCTGAGGTCTTGTTGGACGGCGCGGACCACGCGGACGCCCGGCGGCGGACGCTCTGCGGGCGCGGACGCGGACGGCTCGGCGGCGTCGCTCTGTGTGCAACCTCCAAGAAGCGGGAGGCAGAGCGCGCCGACCAAGAGGCCGATGGTGGTCGATGGGAGTTTCATTCGGAGAGCCATGAGTCGTCTTCGAGTTGCCCGCGCAAGAACGCGAGCTCCACCTGTGCGGTGGCGAGGGTGAGGGCGGCGCGGTTTCGGGTGACCTCGGCGCGGAACACGTCGGAGTCGGCGGCCACGAGTTCGAGCACGGTCAGGTCACCACCCGAGAACCGTTCGGCTTCGAGTGCGCGGGTCTGTTGGGCGACTCGCGCGCCGGCATCGGAGAGCTGCAGTTGAGCGCGCGCGACCTCGACCGAGCGCTGCGCCATTTCGAGTTCGGACCGTCGCGAACGCTCGGCCTGGCTCACGCGAAGCTCGGCATCGGAGAGGGCCACGCGTGCCGCCGCGAGCCGGCCGTAGCGGGCGTAGTCAAACAGGTCCCAGGAGGCGTTGAACGTCGCAAACCAGCTCCGGCCGTCTGGCGATCGCAAGCTCTGGGCGCCGACGGTGTATTGCGCCGACAGCGAGAGCACCGGCAGGAACGTGAGCTGTTGGGCGCGGACCAACCGCTCGGCCACGTCGACCTCGATTCCAAGCGCACGGAGGTCGCCCGGCTGGGACTCCATCGCGGCGGGCGCGGGCAGGGTGGGGGCCTCCAAGTCGCTCGCCTCGATCGGCGCGTCGATGAGCAGGGTCAGCTGCGAGAGCCAGTCGTCGAGCTCACGCTGGGCACCGAGCTCCGCGGATTGCGCTTCGATGAGCGAGAGTTCGGCACGAGACCGGTCGGCTTCGACCGCGTAGCCGGCGTCGATGAGCAGGCCGACCTGCTCCATGCTGGTGGTGCGGAGCTCGATCGCGTCTCTCGCGGCGGACAGGTTCTCGACGGCTGAGAGCGCGCCGAGGTAGGCGCGGGCCGCCGCCACGCGCAGGCCGGCGGACTGCCACGTAGCGCGCTCTGTTGCGGCATCGGCGCCCATCCGCGCGGCCGCCCAGGTTGGAATCGAGGTGCCGCGGAAGATGTCGACGCCTGCCCGCATGCTGAACTCGTGGTCCCACAGCGCGACGAACTGGCTGTCGCCGACGCTGACTTGGTCGGAGTTTCTGACGCTCGAGAATCCGACGGTCGCCGTGGGCAGGATCGCGCCGAGCGCCGTCTGTTCAGAAGCTCGGGCGCGCGCGACTTCGAGCTCCACGAGCGCCGCGTTCTCGCTCTGGGTGGCCGCACGGGACATCGCCTCGGACAACGACATCGCGGTGGCGTCGCTGGAGGGGAGCATGGCGGCGATCGTCACGACTCCTGCGATGAGGAGGGAGGCGGGCGCGCGCGCGTTCAGCGTAAGGGACGAAGGCAACGAACTGGTGGGCCGGAGAGGGACGCGGAGCGCCGAGATAGGTTGGATGGAACGCACTGCGCTTTCGCTAGACGATAAATCAAGCGGAACAGCGCGGGCCCACGCTTTCGCGCATGAACCGGGCACACGCGCGGCGCGGGACCCTAGCTCACGCTTTGCGCATGAGCCTAGCTCACGCTTTACGCATGAGCCTAGCCCGCGCTTTGCGCACGAGCCGAACCCCCACAACGCACACGGACGGCTGTTCATTCCCCTGAATTGCGGTGGTTCGATCACGCGAATCTGGGACGCGGTGGACACGCGCTCGCCGTCGACTTAGAAACGCGGACCCCACCACCAAACGGAAGACAAATGGCGACGATCACACTGAAAGGAAACGAGATTCACACCAATGGCGAGCTGCCGGCCGTTGGCACGCAAGCGCCCCAGTTCACGCTCGTCGACACCAAGCTGGGGGACGTGTCCTCCAACTTTGGTGACAAGGTCGCTGTGATCAATGTGTTCCCGAGCGTCGACACCGGCGTGTGCGCCGCCAGCGTGCGCGCGTTCAACGAGCAGGTCGCCGAGCTCGAGAACGTGGTCATCGTGAACGTGTCCAAGGACCTCCCGTTCGCGCTGGGCCGCTTCTGCGGTGCCGAGGGCATCGAGAACGCCATCTCGCTCTCCGCGTTCCGCAGCGACTGGGGCGATGAGATGGGCGTGACCATGGTCGACGGCCCGCTCGCCGGCCTGCTCGCCCGCGCGGTCGTCGTGGTCGGCTCGGATGGCGTCGTGCGCTACGTCGAGTTGGTGCCCGAGATCGCGCAAGAGCCCGACTACGCTGCGGCGTTCGAGGCTGCAAAGTCCGCGTAGTGATTCCCGTCCGCTGGCGTCACTGAGGCGCCAGCGGACGGGTCGCGCGCCTACGCTACTGCGCTGCGGCGGCGTCCACGTCGGCGAGGCACTCCGGTCCGAACAGGACGGGGGTGTCTCCGAACGAGCCCGCGTCGAGGAAGGACACCACGTCCGGACCATCTACGGTCCAGTACATGATGCAGTCCTCGTTGGAGCAGTGCGCGCCGTGCGCGGCGTCGTGGTGCTCCGACTCCATCGGTACGCCGCGGTTGGTGAGGCCCACCGCGTGTCCGAACTCGTGCACGAGCGTGGCTTGTTCCACTTGGGACTCCAGTGACCCGCCGTAGCGACTGATCGTGGGCTTGAACATGGCCACGACTTGGGTGTCCCCGATCGACACGCCGAGCACCTGCTCACGGTCGCCGGAGTCGTCGGCGAACAAGCCGTTGAGCCAGATCACGTGGAACGTGCGCACGCTGTCCGAGTTCGCCTGGTCGCGGAACTGGTTCGACAGGGCGAGAATCTCGTCGCTCGTGTAGCTCGTCTGCGATTGGTCCGGAATCTGGCCCATATCGGCAAGTCGGTCGGCGAACTCGATGGGGCGGGAGTGCTGGCCAAACAGCGCGTCCGCGTTGGCGGCGAACGTATCGAACGGCGTGCCCAGGCCCAGCGCGCCGGTGGTCTCAGGCTCGGCGCCCACCTCGTAGTCAAACTCGACCACGATGCGCTCGACTCCGGGGCCGTACAGCCCGTTCATCGGGCCCTCGGTCGGGTCTACGTCTTCGGTGGACGTATCGTCGGTCGTGGCGGTGTCGGTCGCCGCGTCGGTGCCGCCGGTATCGAGCAGTCCGCCGAGGTCCACGCCAGGCGTGGTGTCCGAAGCATCGGCGCCGGTGTCGGGCGTGTCGGTCGCGTCGCCGGTGGTGGTTGTGTCGGCGCCAGCGTCCGTCCCGGTGTCGGCGGTGGGCGCGTCGGAGTCGTCGGCGCAGCCGGTGAGAAGCGAAAGGAAGAGGGCGGATGCGAGTAGCGGTCTGTTCATAGCTTGAGTCGTTTGGGCAGCACAAAAGCCGCGGCCCGACGGCGCGGGGCCGGCGGGCTGCGGGTTCACATCAGCGACGAGATGCGAAGTCGGAGCGCGGAATCGTAGCGGGCCTAGTCGTTGGATGACAGGGCTACGGTGCGCACAAGGTCTCGAAAGAGACCGGGGTCCAAGGCTCGATGCACTCCGAGTTCTCGAACCAGAAGTACGTGTTGATGACCTCGGTGAAGTCATAGCCTTCGTCCCGCTTGAGGACTTGCAGGCTGTGGGTGCTGTTCGACACGAGCGCCACGATGCGATCCTCTTGGGCGATGACGCCGGTGAGGACGAAGTCGTCGGCGACCGTGCGCCAGCCTTGATCCACCTCGAAGCCCACGGTCACGTAGGTGGCGGTCCAGTCGTCGCAGTTGTCGTCGAGCGTGTGCGCTGCGGCCATGATCAGGCTGACCATCTCGCCGCCGCCAAACGCCCAGCCCATCATCGCGGCGGACTCGACATCGGAGGGCCGGTTGCCGGCCTCAAGCAGGTCGGCCAGGAACTCCGATTCGTACGCTGCGAGCAGCGCAAATCCGGCGTTGGAGCGCAGCGTCGGGACGGTGGCGCTGTTGTCGAGCCACTCCCACGATTCGACGAGATCTACGGGGGCCCACACGGCGTCCGCCGGCGGTTGACCGAGCACCCAGCCGAGCGGGGCACGCTCGCCTTCACATCCGATGATCTCCTGCGCGAGGGCGGCGTCATCGACACAGTCTCCGCGGTCTACCCACGTCGGCGGGCCGAGCTCAGCCACGCAGAGGCCTTCGCTAGTGACCAGCGTGACCGTCTCGCGCACGGGCCCAGCGATGTCCGCTTCGGACGTGCGCTGGCGCCGGCCATCGCTGCTCGACCAGCGCGCGGCCAAGTCCTCCGGGAACAGCGGGTGCTGGAACGCGGGGACATCTTCGAGCTGTAGCCAACTCTGGTCGCCGAGTTCGAAGGTCGGGAGCGTCTGCGTCGCAGCCTCCGAGAGCCAGCCTTCTGTGAGCAGAAGCGCCGCCGCCTCGGTTGCGGCGAGCTCGGCTTCGGATTGCGCCGTCACCAGTCCGTCCGCCACGCCGTCTGCCGCGAGGGCCGCGGTGTCAGAAGTCTGCGGTCCTGAGCATGCCGCGGTCAGTGCGACGGCGGCGATCGTGAATCGGGATGCCTTCATGCGTTCCTCCGGCGGACAACGAACAGGGCAGCGCCCAGCAGGACGAGCCAGCCGGAGCCGCGTCGCGCGTCACCCGCGACGGTGCTGTTGCACGCGCCGCCAGCGTAAGCGAACTCCTCGTCGGGCGTCTCCGTGGTCTCGATGGCGCAGGCGCTGTCGCATCCGTCGCCGTCGGTGGTGTTACCGTCGTCGCAGGTCTCTCCGTCGTCGACGTTACCGTCGCCGCAGGTGGCCTCGACCTCGATGGCGCACGCGCTGTCGCATCCGTCACCGTCGGCGGTGTTTCCGTCGTCGCATGCTTCTCCGTCGTCGACGTTTCCGTCGCCGCAGGTGGCCTCGACCTCGATGGCGCATGCGCTGTCGCATCCGTCACCGTCGGTGGTGTTTCCGTCGTCGCAGGCCTCTCCTTCGTCGACGTTTCCATCACCGCAGGTGGCTTCGACCTCGATGGCGCATTCGCTGTCGCATCCGTCGCCGTCGGTGGTGTTTCCGTCGTCGCAGGCTTCTCCTTCGTCGACGTTTCCATCACCGCAGAACGGCTCGATGGTGCACGCGGCCGAACATCCGTCGTCGTCGACATCGTTTCCGTCGTCGCAGGCTTCGCCGTCGTCGACGGCGCCGTCTCCGCAGAACGGATTGGCGAGGCAGTCAGACGTGCAGCGGTCATCTTCCACGTCGTTTCCGTCGTCGCACTCCTCTCCGGCCGCGGCGTTCGTGACGCCGTCTCCACATGTGGCGATCGTGCAATCGGCGTTGCACATATCGGTCTCGATGATGTCATCGCACTGCTCGCCGGCCTCGAAGTTGACCGTGCCATCGCCGCAGATCGCGAACGTGCAATCGTCGTCGCAGGTGTCGGAGCCTGTGTCGCCGTCATCGCACTCTTCCGCGCTCGTGTTCACGACGCCGTCGCCGCAGATTTCCAGGGCGCACAGCGCGGAGCACCCGTCACCGTCGTCGGTGTTTCCGTCGTCGCACGCTTCGTCGGCGGCGACGTTGAGCACACCGTCGCCACACGCGGGCACGGCGCAGTTGAGTTCACACGCGCCGGTCTGGAGGCCGCCATCGTCGCACGCCTCGCCGGCGAGTAGGTTTACGACGCCGTCTCCGCACGCCGGCGCCGAGCAGTCGACGTCGCACGTAGCAGAGGCGGTCGGTACGCCCGCCACGCCGTCGTCGCAGGCTTCACCGGCGCTCGTGTTCACCAGGCCGTCACCACACAGCGCGGCTGTGCAGTTGGCATTGCAGGTCGCAGATTCTCCCGTGTCGTCGCACGTCTCACCCGCGAGGGTGTTCAGCACACCGTCTCCGCAAGCGGGCAGGGTGCAATCCGCCTCGCACGTCTCAGATTGCGACCCGGCCGATTCACACGCTTCGGCCGCCGGGTTGAAGAACTCATCAGCACAACGCGGGAAGCTGCAGTCGGCGTTGCACGTTGCCGTGTTGCCGGCCTCATCACACTCCTCGCCAGCCGACGCATTCACGATACTATCGCCGCACGTCCGCAAGGTGCAGTCGGCGTTGCAGGTGGCCGACTCTCCGGAGTCATCGCATGCCTCACCCAGCGCCGTGTCGACATTGCCGTCTCCGCAGAACTCTCCGGTCGCGACGAGCGTGAGCTCGAAGATGCACTCGAACTCGAGCGAAGCGACGAACACCGTAATCTGCTCGCCAGCAGAGAGCGCGATCTCGTCCAAGCTGTTGACCGGAGGCTGTCCGGCGCCGGCGTCACAATCGATGACAACAGGCGAGCCACACGCCGGCCGCGCGTACAGCGTCGGCGTTCCGAATGCCTGCCCGTCGATGCTTGTAGAGAAGGTGAACACACCGTCGCCGGGCGCCGTGAAAACAAAGCTCTCTTCCACGAGAGTCGGGACGAACCCAACGCCTCCGCACAGGCCGATCTCCGGGTCAACGTCCGTCGTGCCTTCACACGTTTGCACCGACCGCGGGGTGTCCAGCGCGAGCTCGCGGACGCCGCACTCTTCGAGTTGGCACTCGTCGGAGCAGCCGTCGTAGCGGTCCGTGTTGCCGTCTTCACACGACTCGCGCCACGTGTTCAGGATTCCGTCTCCACAGACCACATTCGTGCAGTCGCGGTCGCAGAAGGGAGACTCACCCGAGTCGTCGCATTCCTCGCCAGCGCAGGTGTCGAGGATTCCGTCGCCGCACGTCTCTGTGCCGAGGATGCTGTAGGTCCAGCGCCAAACGCCGGGTTCGCCGACGTTGCTATCGAATTGGAGGGTCTCAGCGGCGCCTTCGACACCCGTCCCGGGGATGGTCGTGGGGCCTTCGAGCAGGGTGTATCGCGTGGCGCTGGCGAACGCGCAGGTGTCTCCCGGGGCGCAGGCGCCGTCGGTTCCGCCCTGACGCGCGGCCGCTTCCCAGCCCATGTCGCCGTAGCGGTACTCGACGTCGAAGTAGAAGCTCAGCGCGCACGTGTTGGTGACGGTGAACACGGCCTGGAACGAGGCGGTGTTTGTCGTGTCGGCGCCGGTCGCGGTCGCATCGGCTGCGAGCACGTTCTCCCAGGTGACGAACCATCGGTCCGCCTCCTCACAGAGGACCACGCGCCCTTCGTTCGTTCCCGTGATCGGATCGCGGAGGTCGATATCGGCGTGGTAGGGCGCGAACGCGGGCAGCAGCGACGCTGTGCCCGGCACGGTGTCCGGGTCGTAGGGGACCAGGTCGGCGCCAAAGTTCACGGTGCCGTTCACTCCGATGTGCACGATGCCCGCGAACGGGGGGCCGAGGGGCGCTGTGCTGGCCGGAATCGTGAAGGCCGAGCCGCTGTCACCGTCGCTGGAGAGCAGCGTGGCCGTCAAATCGGTCTCTGTGCCGGTGCATGTCAGCAGCTCCGCAGCGGTCGCTTGGGATGCGCAGAGCGCAGAGCCCATGATCGCCGCGGCGACGGACGCGCTGGAGATGAACGTGTTCAAGCGTTTCATTCGGTCTCACCTTCGCCGCCCGCTTCCGGGGCCGCCGCTTCTGGTGCCGGCGCCGGCTCGGGCTCGGCGCGCTCAAGGATGCGGAACTCCACGCGGCGGTTACGCTGGTGCGCTTGCTCCGTGGTGCCCTGGTCCGCGAGCTCACGCTCACCGTAGCCGCGGGCCGACAAGCGGCTGCGCTCGATGCCCAGGTCACGCAACGCGCGGACCACCGACTCGGTGCGGCGCTGCGAGAGCGCTTCGTTGTAGTCGTCCGTCGCGCGGCTGTCGGTGTGTCCTGCGACCTCGACTTCCAGCAGCTCCGGGTGCGCCTCAAGGATGCGAGCGACCTCGCTCACGATCGCGGCCGAGCGGCCCTGAATCACGTCGGAGTCCACGTCGAAGTAGATGATGCCGTTGAGTTGGATGTGCGTCTCGGTCAGCTCGGCCAGAACGTCCGGGCAGCCGTCGGTGTCCTCGAAGTCGTTGTAGACCTCGCGCACGTCGATCATCGCGTCGCCATCCACGGCCGGGCATTGGTCGTCCACGTCGAGGATGCGGTCGTCGTCGTTGTCCGGGTCGGGGCAGCCGTCGGCGTCTTGCCAGCCGTCGATGTCCTCGGGCACGAACACACACTCGTCGAGCTCGTCGAGGATTCCGTCGCCGTCGACGTCATCTTCGGGGCAGCCGTCTTCGTCTTCGATCTGGTCGAAGTCTTCCGGATCGTCCGGGCAGCCGTCTTCGTCGTCGAAGTATCCGTCGCCGTCGCGGTCGGACGGGGGCACGACGATCTGGGCCTGCACGACGGGGACCTCTTCCTCCACGCGAGCGCGTGGCGAGTAGCCGATCATGCCGAACACGCGGAAGTCCGGGGAGCCCCAGCCTTCGGTGATGCCTGCGCCGCCGCCGATACCGGCGACCATCGGGCCGAGACCGGCGCGCAGCATGGCCATGGCCTCGACGGGGATCTCTTCGCTGCTGGCGCCGCCGTTGAGCGGGAACGCGCCGACGACTTCGCCGATCAGGTCGACGGGGCCGGAGCCGAGCGGGATGTCGACACCGAGGCCCCAGTTGAGCTCGTCGTTGGCGTCGATGTTGGCGATGGTGGTGCGCTCACCGACGGTGGCGCCCACGTTCGCGGCGATGGTGAATCCACCGGCGGAGCCCCAGTCGAGCGCCAGGGTCGGCGCGACGCGGAAGCCTTCGCCTTGCAGGCGGTCACCGTTTCCGGTGGGCAGCATAACGGGCGCGAGGATGGCGACACCGAAGCCGGAGCC
>CBDUJZ010000098.1:0-19178 GCA_965367675.1 uncultured Myxococcales bacterium
TGTACAGGCTGAACTTCTGCGACATGTAGCCGTACATCCGGCGGATCTCGGCGGGATGCGTGGCCACGTCGTACCCCATCAGCTGGGCCGAGCCGCCGCTGATGCCGAGCAGGCCGCAGATCATGCGGACGCAGGTGGTCTTACCGGAGCCGTTGGGGCCCAAGAACCCGTAGATGGCCCCCTGTGGGACTTGCAGCGACACGCGGTCGACGGCGGTGAAGTCGCCGAAGGTGCGGGTGAGGTCGGTGGTCGAAATCGCGGGGTTCGCGCTCACGAGTCGCTCCCGCTGTCGGCGGGCTTCTCCACGCTGACGCTCATGCCGGAGCGCAGCGCGAGGGGAGCGTCGCCGACCACGCGCAGGTCCATGCGGTACACCAGCAGCATACGGTCCTCGGGCGTCTGTACGTTGCCGGGCGTGAACTCCGCAGCGTCGTGGATTCGCATGACCTCGGCGGGGAACGGCTGGTCGGCGAACCCATCGACGCGCACCTCGAGGACGGTGCCGACGGACAGGTCCGCGAGCCAAGCTTGGGGCGCGTACGTGCGGATCTCCATGGCGCCGAGTGTCTCGATCGCGAACACTGGGGTGCCGGGACCGACGACCTCGCCGACCTCGAAATCGACAATGCTGACGGTGCCGGCGCGCCCAGCGCGGACGTTGCAGTGCTCGACCGCGTCTTCGGCCGTTCGGATGGCGACTTGCGCGCGGTTCACGGCGCTCGCGGCGATGGCGACCTCCTCGGTGCGCGCGCCTTCTTCGAGGCCACGGAGTTGGGCTTGCGCGCGCTCGGTTTGGCTCGCCAGAATCGCCCGCTCTTCACGTCGGGCGCCGCCCACGGCTTCGTTGCGTCGGGCGGTGAGTCCGGCCCGCTCTGCGCGGGCGGTGTCGAGGGCGATTTGTCCCGCGTCGAGCTCAGCCTGTGTTGATGCGCCGGCGCCGCCGAGCTGCGTGAGTCGCTGCACGCTGCTCTCGGCGTAGCTGATGCGGGCATCGACGGCTTCGATGGCGGCGTCAATCTGTGCGATCTGCTCGGCGGTAGCGCCGTGGCGTGCCAGCCGCTCCTGCTGTTGCGCGGCGTTGACCGCGGCACCGGCCGCCTCGATCTCGGAGGCCCGCGGGCCCGCCATCACCAAGTTGAGTTGGGCGGTCGCAGCGGCCAGTGCGGCGTCTGCTTCGTCGACCAACAGTTGGGGCGCGGTGCAGTCTAGGCGCAGCAACACTTGGTCGGCGACCACGGTCTCGCCCTCGCTCACGAGCATCTCGATGATGCGCCCGCCGCGCTCCGCGGAGACGTTGTAGCGGGGCGCCTCGACCACACCCGAGACCGCGGTGCTGGTCGGTTCGCAACCGGCGAAGGCTGCGAGCGCGAGCGCGAGGATGGCGAGGTGTGAAGCTCGATTCCGAGAGGGCTTGAAGCGCATCGTCTACCTCGCGTGTTGCGCCAAAAGTGCGCGTCACTACAGTTCCTGAACGGCTGTAAAGTAACTTTACAGGGCCGCGTGTCAATCGCTTTGTTGAACGACTGTAAAACAACTTGTACACATCCGGCCTACAGCGCTTCGCTCAACGACCTCATCACGCCGCTTTCGCCCCCGAGTCAGATTGGCCCGCCCCGCTTCGGACATCCGAGAACGCCTTTTGGAATCAGCTCTTACGCGTTTTGCCGCCGTTGGCGTTGGCGCCGCTTCGCTGCGTGAGATCGCGCAGCAAGCGGGCACGAGTGTGGGGATGATTTCGTATCATTTCGACTCCAAAGACGGTCTGTTCCTGGCGCTAGCGGAGCAGTTTTACTCGCGGCTCGTGGACGACTTGGAGGTGCTCGCGGCGGCGAATCCCGGCCCGGTGGACCGCCTCCGCGCGGTGCTTCGGCGCATCGCGGCGTTGGAGCCTGATGAGCTCCAGGCGGTGCGCATGGTCATGCGCGAGTTGTCGGTGAACAGCGACCGGCTGGGGCAGCTCGGCCCGATGGTGTTCAACGGCCACGTCCGGATTCTCGTGGTGGCGCTCCAAGACGGCATCGCCGCCGGCGACTTTCGCGACGTGCCGCTGCTCCCCACGATTCCGTCGCTGCTCGCGCCGATTCTGGTACCGCAGCTCGTTCCGCTTCCGAAGCTGGTCGGCGTGGACCCTGCGGTGTTTGTCGACGCGGCGATCGATGTCGCACTGCACGGCTTGATCCCGCGCGGGGACTGACGCTCACGGCCTGTTGCCCCGGAACACGCCCTTCGATACCGTGCGCGGGCTTCCTCTCTAGCTTGGGGCCCCATGCGTTTGCTGTTGTCTATTGTTGCGTTCCTTTCGCTCGCGGTCCCGGCGGCTGCGCAGACCTATGGCGCGGCCGACGTGGTGGGGGCATGGGAGGCCGACTTCGTCCGCACTTTCGCGGCCGTTGAGATGACAGAAGAGCAGCGCGCGCTTGCGGGTTCTGCCCACATGATGATCGCGCTGGGCGCGGACGGCACGATTGTGATCGAAGGGTCGATGGTCGGCGATGGGCGCGTTGAGACCGGAAACTGGCGCGTGTTGTCGGCGCACGAGCGCACGGTCGTGATCGAGGCTGCGATGGACCGCGCAGACCCCCAAGTGGCACCGGAAGTCACCGAACTGACGTTGGTGTTCGACGGGCGGGACCGCTGCGATATGCGCGCGTCGGGCGATGACGAAGTGGTGTCGTTTGACCGCGTGTCGACCGCCGCCGCCGGCGTGGATGCGCGTTCGGATACCGGCGCGGCGGCGAGCATCGCACCGCAGGAGCACGCCCCGAGCGGCTCCGGCGCCGCGCCCGAAGTTGCACCAGAAACGGCGGAGGTGATGATCCCCCAGGGCATCGCCGAGTTGCTGCTCAACGACCCGATGTGGAGCGAGTTGAACTGCGACATCTTCTCGCTGGGGATGGCCGAGACGCGCAGCGTGGACGTGAACCGCGACGGCGCGATGGACTACATCGTCCGCCACCCCTGTAACTTTGGCGCGAACGACGGGCAGCTCGACCTGTATCTGGCCGACGGCGACGGCTTCCGACGCGTGCTGAGCTACTATGGCGAAGTCCTGGACCCCGCGGCCGAATGGGTGGCCGGTTTCCACGAGATGGTCGGTGGCGGCTGTGACGGACTCTTGGATTGCGACACCACGTACTTCCGCTGGAGCGGCGAAGCGTACGAGCCGTATCGCGTGGAACATGGGCCGGCTGGCGACGGTCCGGCGGAGTAGGTCCGGCGGAGTAGGTCGGGCGAACGGCTTCGCGTGTGATTTTCGCTACTGCCCGAACACAATCGGTGTGCGTTGTCACACGGCGCGCAGGGCGGAAACGCACCGTCTGAGGGGGACCTCGGGGTTGAGCTGCACTACGGAAGTGCACTCGTATTCAGGTAGTTCGGGTGTTTGATCTGTTTTTGTGACTAAATTGTCCGGCGGCGCCGAAGTGGCCCGTTCGTTGCTGCGCATTTCTTTACGGGACGCGCTCTGACGTCTCACTCCCCGGTCGCCCCCAACGCTGATGTTCGATCTACGAGTCGTGCTCGCCCTTGTTTGTTTGAGTTCCGCGGCCGCTTGCAAAGGCGACCCTCCACCGGAAGCTGCTCCGGTAGATTCGACGACGACCACGGCTACTTTTGACGCCGCCGCCGCGTTGGGTCGCGCCGCCGCGTTGGAGCTGGATTTGGCGACGCTGCCGGTCATCGACGCGGAGCTCGGCTACGCCCCTGATGTGGCCCCGCCTGTGCATCGCGACTCGCCCGCCCGAGTGCGCGTGGAGCTTGAGGTTTCGGAGCGAGATGGGGAGCTCAGCGATGGCACGCAGTACCACTATTGGACGTTTGGCGGCTCTGTGCCCGGGCCGATGATTCGCGTGCGCGAGGGCGACATGGTCGAGTTCACGCTGATGAACCACCCGGACAGCCGGCTGCCGCACAACATCGATATGCACTCGGTGATCGGGCAGGGCGGCGGCGCCGAGGCGACGTTCGTGGCTCCGGGTGAGTCGAAGACCTTCGATTTCCGCGCGCTGCAGCCCGGCGTGTTCATCTACCACTGCGCGACCGCGCCCGTGGGCATGCACATCGCGAACGGCATGTATGGCCTGTTTGTGGTCGAGCCGATGGAGGGTTGGCCGGTCGTGGACCGCGAGTTCTACGTGGTGCAGAGCGAGTTCTACACGTCCGGCGACTTTGGGGACTCGGGCATGCAGGCGTTTGACCTGGACCGCGCGCTCGCCGAGGACCCGGGCTACGTGGTGTTCAACGGCGCAGCGGGTTCGCTCACGGGGCCGAACGCCATGCAGGCCGAGGTGGGCGACACCGTGCGCATCTTCTTCGGCAACGGCGGCCCCAACCTGACCAGCTCGTTCCATGTGATCGGCGAGATCTTCGACACCGTCTACGCCGAGGCCGGGAGCGTGGCGAGCCACAACGTGCAGACCACGACCGTGCCGCCGGGAGGTGCGACCATCGTCGAGTTCACCACCCGTGTGCCGGCGACCTACCTGCTCGTCGACCACGCGATTTTCCGCGCCTTCAACAAGGGAACGCTCGGTATGCTCGAGGTGACCGGCGACGAAAACCCCGACTACTACGTGGCTCAGCACGAGGCCCGCGTGTACACGCCGTCGCCTGGCCGCCAGTGGGGCGCGCCGGCGGTGTCGCAATCGCGAAGTGTGGGCGAGGTCTTCGTGGAGACGCGTACGGATGAGGCACGGACCCGGTCTGGCGCGGGCCTGTACGCAACCAACTGCGCCTCGTGTCACGGCGAGCGTGGCGCTGGTGTGCCGAACGTGTTCCCAGCGCTCACCAGCTCCACGGTGTTGCTCGACACCAACGAGGTGGCCCGCTCCGTTCGCCGAGGCCGCCGCGGAGACATCGGCGTGATGCCTGGCTTCCCGCATCTGAACGCGCGCGACGTGGCCGACCTGGTGGGCTACGCGCAGACGACGTTCGCGAGCCACCCGGCGGTGCACGACGCCAACGAGATTCAGGCCGTGCTGAACGCGCTCAATGAGTAGCCAGCGCCCCACCACCCGAGCGTTTGCTGCGCTCGGCGCGCTCGCGCTCGTCGGCATCGTTCCCGCGTCAGGGACGGCGCAGGACGCGGCGCGTTTGGACGACGAGCGCTTGGACGACGCGCGCCCGGTCGAAGCCGCGGTCGTGCCCATCGCGGCGGGCGAGTTCTTGGCGTTCTTCGCCGACGCCGACGACGTAGCGCAGCAGGTGCCCGCGTTTCGAATCGACACCCTGTTGGTCACCCGCGGGCGATTTGCGTCGTTCGTCGCCGAGCACCCGGAATGGGGGCCGGGCCGCCCGCCGGTGATATTCGCGGGTCCACGCTACCTCGAATGGTGGCCATCCGACGGCGTCCTCCCAGCGGCTTCCGAAGACCTGGCCGCAACCCACGTGTCCTGGTTCGCTGCCCGCGAGTTCTGCGAAGCCCAGGGCGGCCGACTGCCGACCGAGGCGGAGTGGGAGCGCGTCGGGGCGGCCAGCGCGGATGCCACCGACGCGGCCGGCGACCCCGCTCACACCCGCGAGGTGCTGGCGGGGTACGAGCGCGCGGGATCCGCCGTCCACGAGCCCGTCGGGCAGCGTCCGCCAAACGCGTGGGGCGTCTTCGATATGCACGGCCTCGTCTGGGAATGGGTCGAAGACTACGGCGCCTCGGTGGTGAGCGGCGGCAGGCGCGGCACGGACGACGCGCTGCTCGGCTTCTTCTGCGGTGGCGCCGCACTCTCGGCCCGCGACGCCTCCGACTACGCCGCCTTCATGCGGTACGCGTTCCGCTCCAGCCTTTCGCCTTCCTATGCCGCTCGGACGCTCGGTTTTCGGTGCGCATACGACGGTACGTGACCCCACGCTCGGTAGCGCGTCCACCGCCTCCGACCTCCGCTCTCTAAACGACTTCTTTACGCTCAAGGTGAATCGATGAAACTCAAACGAACTCAGGCACTTGGTCGCAGTCTTTGCGTCTTTACTTCAGCCGGCCTTCTGATGGCCGTGGGCGCGCTCGGATGCTCGCCAAGCACACCGGAATCCCCGCCGGAGCCGACCTCCGCAGCGTCGCCAGAATCGCCTTCTGAGGCGCCGTCCGAGGCCGCGGCTCAGCACGCCGAAGCGGCCCATTCCGAAGCGGCCCACGCTGTCCACGGTGGGCCGGAGTCGATGCCCTCCGAACACGACGGAGCGGCGCAAGCGGCCGACCACGCCAGCCACGGGGCCCATGCGAACCATCAAGCCATGCCGCCCGCGGAGCTGCCCGGAACGTCGATTTACCACCTCGACATCAACTTCGTGGACCAGACGAGCACGCCCGTCCGCCTGAGCACGCTGCGCGGAACGCCCGCGGTGTTCGTCATGTTCTACTCCAGCTGCACGACCGCGTGCCCGATCTTGTTCGCCGACGGTCGCCGTCTCGAAGCGCTGTTGCCCGAGGCCATCCGCGCGCAAGTCCGGTTTGTGTACGTGTCGATCGACCCGGCCACGGACACGCCACAAGTGCTCAGCGAATACGCTGGCCGCTTGGGCCTGGACAGCGAGCGTTGGAAGCTGCTCAGCGGCGATGATGGCGGCACGCGGGAGCTCGCCGCGGTGCTGGGCGTGCAGTTCCGCGCCGATGGCGAGGGACACTTCAGCCACACCAACCGCATGTCGATCGTCGACGCGGATGGCTCGGTCGTCGGGACCGTCGATGGGCTCCAGCAGCGGCTCGAAGCCGCCGCGGCGCAGTTGACGGCGCTGGTCTCCGACCCGCACTAGCGTCACGTGTTGGCGGAGTTCACGGGGGGAGCAGGGCGACCAGCGTGCCGACAAGCGGCGGCTTGACGGCCGCAAGCGACCTCCCTACCGTGGCGCGAAGTGAACGCCTCGCCCCATAGGTCCTCGTTACGCTGGTCGATTGCCGTCTGGGCATTCTTCGGCACGCTCGTGTTTTCGCAGCTCCATATCGGGCACGCGATGGCGACGATGGTGGCCTTCGAAGCGCCGTGCGAATCGGATTGCCCGTGTGACGCCGCGGCTTCCCACGCACCGCACGCTGACGCCGCGCATGACGCGGTCGAGAGCCCGTCGGCATACAGTGACGCTGATGGCGACTGCGCCGAAGGGAACTGCGCCGAAGGGAACTGCGCCGAAGGGAACTGCGCCGAAGGGAACGGCGCCGAAGGGAACGGCGACAGCGCGCGCGCGGACCACGCGTGTGACCACAGCGCTGACGATCACAGCGCTGGCGACGACGACGACCAAACCGCTGACAACGTCACCGACCAAGGCGACGACGACTGTCCGCCATCGTGCGACGACTGCGGATGTTCCTCCGCGGCCGCACACTGCGCGGCGCTCGTCCCATCCCCGTTGGCTGTCGCCGATCCGCCGACCGCGGTGCTCGGCGTTGGCTCTGACACGCCCGTAGATCGCGAAGTGGTGCCTCCGTTTGAGCCACCGGAAGTCTCTCTCGTCTGAACATTAGTTTGTAGTTCAGAAACGGGCCCCTCGGGCTTGGACCACGCGTCCAAGCGCTGGAGTGGTCCATCACGAGAGAACACGCATGAGCCAACTGAGCTCTTGCGGCTTTTTGCTCGCTTGCATCCTCCTCGCCGGTCGTCCGGCGGGAGCGCAAGGCGCAGAGCCGCGTACGTACGAATTAACATTGCAAGACGCGCTCGAGATGGCGCGAACACAGGCCCCTTCGGTGCGCACCGCGCGTGCTCGAGCCGGCGAGGCTAGCGGGGCGCTGGCGGGCGCCGAGATGACGCTCCGCAACAACCCCGTGATCGAGGTCGGCGCGGGTCCCCGCATCCGTTCGGGCGGTGCCGGGTCGGGCGGTGCCTCGGTCGACTTTGATGTCACCGTGGGCCAGGAGTTTGACCTGCGCGGTGAACGACGCGCGCGAGTCGACGTGGCGCGCGCCGAGATCGCGTGGGTCGAGTCGTCCGTCGACGAGGTCTCGAGGCAGAGCCTTGGCGACGTCGCGCGGGCGTTTCTACAGGCGCGATACGCCGACGAGAGGCTGGCGATCGCCACCGAAAACGCTGCACTGGGAGCTGAGCTTCACGACGTCGCCGTGCGGCGCCTGGCGGCGGGAGATGTGGGAGCGCTGGACGTGGACCTGGCGGCACTCGCGCTCGCTCGGTTTAACGTCGACGTAGAGACTGCGCAGGCGGACCGTGAGCGGGCGCTGGGTGCTCTTCGCCGGCTGCTCGGCGTAGAGTCCGACGCCGTCGTTCGGCTGTCTGGCGCGTTGCTCGACCGGGAGCGATACGCATTGGCGGAGCTGCTCGCCAACGTGGGGGAACGCGCGGACCTGAGGGCGCTCGAAGCGGAGGTCCAAGCCGCTGATGCGCAGCTGCGGTTGAGCGAAGTCAGCGGGCGGCCGAGGGTCGGTTTGACCGTAGGCTATGGACGCGAAGAGGACGCTCATCTGGCGACCGCTGGCGTGAGCGTGAGCTTGCCGGTGTTTGCTCGTGGGCAGGGATTGGAGGCGTCGGCGCTCGCGCGTGCGGAGGCCGCTCGAATCGAGATGGACGCCATCACGACGGCCACGCGCTCTGAGGTTCGAACCGCGCACGCGGTGTACCAGCGGATGCTGGATGCGGTGGAGGGCTTCGAACGCGAGGGGCTGCCGCACGTGGAGCGCACGGAGAGCCTGGCGCGACGCGGCTATGAGGCCGGCGCGCTGCAGCTCGCGGAGTTGCTCGCCATCCGCCGAGAGCTCGTGGACGCCCGCGTAACGTACGCCGGGCTGCTGCGGGATGCGGCCATCGCGGGCGTCGAATTGGAAACACAAGCCGGCGTTGTCCGATGACGCGCTCGGCCGGCTCGATGAGCCCCACAATGACAACAAATTACGAACCGAAGACCATGCTTGATACCATTCAGAACTACACGCGAGCGGCGGCCTTGATGGGCGCCGCGCTCATGATGATGGCGTGCCAGAGCGGCGCACCTCCAGAGCAGTTGGCCGAGCCGACTCCGCCACCGCCCGCCGTCGCGCCACAGGTGGCAGATCCGGCCGATTGGTGCGGTGGGCACGGGCTTCCGGAGTCGATGTGCACCAAGTGCAACCCTGAGCTTTTGGAGGGCTTTCAGGCCTCGGGCGATTGGTGCGCGGAGCACGAGTTGCCTGAGTCTGTGTGCCCGGTGTGCAACCCGATGTTGCCTCCTGGTAGTGCGGTGCACGACGACCACGACCGCGATGACCACGACCGCGATGACCACGATGACCACGGCCACGCTGACGGTCACGTGGAACCGGTGGATAGCGCCGGCCTGGGACGCATCGGCGACCCCATCGATTGGTGTGCGGAGCACGGGCTCCCGGAGTCGATGTGCACGCTGTGCAACCCGGAGCTGACCGCGGGCTTCCAGGCGTCCGGCGATTGGTGCGCTGAGCACGCGTTGCCGGAGTCGGTCTGCCCGCTGTGTAACCCCATGGAGCCACCTCCGGGTGTCGCTGCGCCTGGACCGATCGCGCCGGGCACGCGGGTCCGTTTTAGCTCGCCAGCGATCGAGCAGGCGGCGGGAATCGAGACCGTCGCGGCGACCCACCGGGACATGGGCGTTGGCGTGGAAGCGACGGCGCGGATTGCGTTCGATCAGAATGCGCTCGCGGAGGTGCGCTCGCCCGTGTCGGGTATCGTGCAGGCTGTCGCCGTCGACCTCGGTGACACCGTCGCCGTCGGAGACACCCTCTTCACGCTGGAGAGCGCGCGCGTCGGGGACCTTCAGGCGCGCCGCTCGGCAGTACGTGAGCGCGTGACGACGGCGGACGCGAACCTCGCGCGGCAGGAAGAGCTGCTCGCCGGCTCCGTGGCGTCGCGGCGCCAGGTAGAGGTCGCGCGTGAGGAGATGGAGGCTGCGCGGGCGGAGCTACGCGCGATCGAGCAGTCGCTGCGCATCTCGGGAGCGTCGCGCAGCGGTCGGTCAGGCACGTTCTCGGTGACGGCGCCGATCGGCGGAACCATCGTCCGGCGCCCTGGGGTTGTAGGCACGTTCGCGGGCGAGGCAGACGCGCTGGCGACCATCGTGGATACGTCGCGCATGTGGGCGATTCTCGACGTGCCGGAGTGGGACGCGGGCGCCGTGCACATGGGGCAGCGCGTGGACGTGCGCGTCGATGGCGTCGGCGGCCAAGTGTTCGAAGGTCGCGTCACCTGGATCGCGACGGAGGTGGACGCGCGCACGCGCACGGTGAAGGTGCGCGTGGCGCTCGAGAACCCGGACCACGCGCTGCGGTCCGGCCAGTTCGCGCGGGCCACCGTGCAGGTCGAAGCCCATGAGGGGGCGGTCTCCGTGCCGCTCGACGCGGTGCAACGCGTGGACGATGACTCGGTGGTGTTCGTGCGGACCGAGCCCGGCGTGTTCGAGCCCCGCGTGGTGCAACCGGGGCGCTCCGATGGCCGACTCGTGCAGCTCGAAGGGGCCGTGGCCGCCGGGGAACTGGTGGTCACCACGGGCGCGTTCTTGCTTCGAACCGAGCTCAGCCGCGACAGCATCGGGGCGGGCTGCTGCGAGGTCGAAGGGCCGGGAGGGGACTGAGCAATGTTGAATCAAATCATCGACTTATCGCTGCGGTACCGCGGCATCGTCTTCTTGGGAGCCGCCGTGTTGGTGGTCACCGGATTGGCCTCGTTCAGTCGGCTTCCGCTCGACGCGTACCCGGACACCACGCCGGTGCAGGTGACGGTCAACACGGTGGCGCCGTCGCTGTCTCCGCTCGACGTAGAACGGCAGATCACATTCCCCGTGGAGCAGGCCATTGGCGGGCTTCCGGGCCTCGTGGAGGTCCGGTCCATCTCCAAGTTCGGCTTCTCACAGCTGACGGTCATCTTTGACGATGACACCGACGTGTACCTCGCCCGCCAGGTGGTTGGAGAGCGGCTGCTCGCGATCGAACTCCCCGCCGGTGTAGACCGCCCGTCGCTTGGGCCGGTCTCCACGGGGCTGGGCGAAGTGTTCCAGTATCTGGTGGAGAGCGACGAACTCTCCGCGCAGGAGCTGCGCACGCTCCACCACTGGGTGGTGCGCCCGCAGATGCTGCAGGTGCCCGGCGTAGCCGAGATCAACACGTGGGGCGGCTATGAGAAGCAGTACCACGTGGTGGTCGACCCCACGGAGCTCATCAAATACGACCTGACGCTCGATGACCTCGCGCTCGCCCTGCGGCAGAACAACGCCAACGTGGGCGCCGGAGTGCTCGACCGCGGCGGCGAGTCGCACATCGTGCAGGGCGTCGGCCTGGTGGGCGGCATCGACGACATTGAGCGCACCGTGATCGCTGCCCAGGACGGCGTCCCCATCCGGGTGGGCGACGTAGCCCGCGTCGAAGAAGGCCACGAGGTTCGCCGCGGCGCGGTGACCGCCGAAGGGCGGGGCGAGGCCGTGCTCGGGCTGGGCTTCATGCTCATGGGCGAGAACAGCCGAGAGCTGACCGCACGCCTGGAGACGCGCCTGTCGGAGGTGCAAGCGTCGCTGCCGGAGAACGTGGAGTTGGTGCCGGTCTACAGCCGCACCGCGCTGGTCGATCAGGTGCTGCACACCGTCGAGCGCAACCTGCTCGAGGGCGCGCTCTTTGTGATCGCGATTCTGTTCGCGTTCCTCGGCAACCTGCGCGCGGGAATCATCGTGGCGTTGGCCATCCCGCTGTCGATGCTCTTCGCGTTCAACGCGATGCTCATGTTCGGCGTTACAGGCAGCCTCATGAGCCTCGGCGCCATCGATTTCGGGCTCGTGGTCGATAGCTCGGTCATCATGGTCGAGAACGCGGCGCGGCGTGTGGACGAGGACACCACGGGGCGGAGCATCCGCGAGATCGTGCGCGAAGCGGCCGTCGAAGTGCGCAAGCCGACGCTGTTTGGAGAGCTGATCATTTGCATCGTGTACCTGCCGATTCTCGCCCTCGAAGGCGTGGAAGGGAAGTTGTTCCAACCCATGGCGCTTACTGTGATTTTTGCGCTCGTGGGTTCGATGATCATCTCGCTCACGGTGATGCCTGCGCTGGCCAGTCTGGCGCTCAAACGTCGCAAGAACCGCAAGGAGACGCTGCTGGTTCGGGCGCTGCAGCGGGTGTACCGCCCGGTGCTGTCGTGGGCGCTCGCGCAGCGCGCCATCGTGCTCGCCATTGCCGCTGTCGTGCTCGGCAACGCCATGTTCCTGTCTACCCAGCTGGGGTCGGAGTTCGTGCCGCGGCTGCGCGAGCAGGCCATCGTGATCAACACGGTGCGGCTGGCCGGTGTGTCGCTGCAGGAGTCGGTGCGCTACGGCACCCAAATCGAGCGGTTGCTGTTGGAAGAGTACCCCGACGAGATCGCGCACGTGTGGACGCGGACCGGTACCGCTGAGGTCGCCACCGACCCGATGGGGCTCGAGCTGTCGGACGTGTTTCTGACGCTGACACCGCGCGATGAATGGCGGCGGGGCGAGACGCAGGACGAGCTCATGCAGGAGATGAGCGTGACGCTGGAGGGCATGCCGGGCATGCGCTCGGTGTTCACGCAGCCCATTGAGATGCGCATGAACGAGATGATCGCTGGCATCCGGGCGGACGTTGGCATCAAGCTGTTCGGCGACGATTTCGACGTGCTGCGCGAGCGGGCGGAGGCCATCGCGGGGGCGGTCGAGCAGGTCTCCGGCGCGGCAGATGTGACGGTCGAGCAGCTCACGGGCCTGCCGATTCTACGCATCGAGGTGGACCGCGAGGCCGCTGGGCGCTTCGGGATTCCGGTTCAGGAAGTGCTTGAGACCATCGAGTTGCTGGGTACGCGCGCGGTGGGTGACGTGGTCGAAGGACAGATGCGCTTCGACCTCGTGTTGCGCGTCGACGACGCCTACCGAGACGACCCACGGGCCGTGAACCGCATGCTTGTGACGGCGCCGAACGGCGAGCGCATCCCGCTGGAGCAGCTCGCCAACATCGCGGTGGTCGAAGGCCCGTCGACGATCAACCGGGAGTGGGGCCAGCGCCGTGTGACGGTGCAGGTGAACGTCCGTGGGCGCGATGTGGGCTCGTTCGTGTCGGACGTGCGCACCGCGATCGAGGGCGTGGAGCTGCCGGACGGCTACTACGTGCGCTTTGGTGGTCAGTTTGAGCACCTGGAGCGGGCGGCGGAGCGGCTGATGATCGTGGTGCCACTGGCGCTGCTGCTCATCTTCTCGCTGCTGTACCTCACGTTCGGCCGCATACGTGACGCTGTGCTTGTGTTCACGGGCGTGCCGTTCGCGGCGGTGGGCGGTATCGCCGCGCTATGGCTCGCGGGCATGCCGTTCTCCATCTCGGCGGGCGTGGGGTTCATCGCCGTGTCGGGTGTGTCGGTGCTGGGCCAGCTGGTGCTGGTGTCGCACGCACGGCAGCTCATGGCGGCCGGCCGCGACTTGGCCGAAGCGACGTATCAGGCGGCCGAGACACGGCTGCGCCCGGTGCTGATGACGGGGCTCGTCGCGGCGCTGGGGTTTGTGCCGATGGCGCTCAACACGGGCGTTGGCGCAGAGGTGCAGCGTCCGCTGGCCATCGTTGTCATCGGCGGTGTGGTTACATCGATGCTCGCGACCTTGGTGGTGCTGCCGGTGCTGTACGCCGCCTTCGGAAGCCCGACCACCGATGTGGAGCCACCGCTGGCGGGCTCCGCGTGATCAAGCGCGCGTCACGAATCCTTGCTGCCGTGCTCGCCGCACAAGCGGTCATGCTCGGCGTATGGTTCTCGGTGGACCGTACGCCGAGCGGACTTGCTCCGCCTGGCGTACGGCCCGCAGCGATGCGTCCCACGGCGATTCAGGTGCAGGTGCCCGACCTCGCATTGCGGCGGCAGGACGCGGAACTGACACTGTCGGATGCGCTCAACGGCGCGCCTGTGCTCGTTCACTTTTGGGCGACGTGGTGCCCGCCGTGTGTCGAGGAGCTGCCGAGTTTGCTGGCGTATGCGCGCTCCACGGGGACGCCGGTGTTGGCGGTGAGCGTGGACGAAGACTGGGCGTCGTTGCGCGCGTTTCTGGGTGACGCGGTGCCCCCCGAGGTCCTGCTCGCCGATGGCGCCGAGGTGGCCCGCCTGTTCGACGTTCGCGAGCTCCCGGTGACGTTCGTCGTGGACGCCGATGGCTGGCTTCGCTGGCGGCTAGACGGCGCGCAGGACTGGACGTCTGGCGCGTCGCACGACGCGTTGAACAGGCTCATGGGCGGCCGATAGCAGAAGGCAGTGGGCCGGTTCGGACGTCTGTTTACGGGCTCGTGAATCAGAACGGCGGCGCTCCTGCGTCTAGGTGTTGCCTTGCTACTCCAGGACGCCCATGCGTGGTTTCTTCTGTTTTTCTCGCGCTATCTGCGCGGTCGGGCTCGCTTTGTTGACGTCCGTGACGGCGCAGGCCGCCGACGTTTCCTGGGCCGACCTCCCTGCGGCTGTCGCGGACCGGCTCTTCATTGAGGTGGGCGACGTGCCGCTCGGCCAGATCGCGGAGCGCACGGTCGACGGACGGTCGGTGTACGTTGTGGAGATTGATGGCGAGCAAGGCCTGGAGAGTGTCCTCCACGTCTCCGCGGAGGGCGCGTTGCTCTCGCGGCTGGACCTGATCCCGATCGAGGCGCTTCCGGTCGGGGTGAATGCCGTGCTGGTCGACGAGGGCGGACAGCTTGAGGGGATTGAGCGGTTCGTCGAAGGTGACAGCGCGCGGTTTACGCTCACGATCACCCATGAGGCGAGCGCGGAGGTCACGCTCGTTGTGGCTCCGAATGGCGCGATTCTGGCACGGACCGAGAACGCAGAAGAGTAGCGTGCGGCGGTTGCGCAGTTTGCGAGCCACGAACGAACAGAGGCGGTCGGATTGCGCCGACCGCCTCCGTCATTCAACCGTAGGTGCTACGGCGCGCCGTTCGTGACTTCGCGGGCGCCGAGCGGCTGCGTCGGACGGTAGTTGTGGTCGAAGATGTCCGAGAACGCGGACAGCTGCTCCGTGGACGCCTCGAGCGGGGTCGCCATGACGGTCCAAGCGACGCCTTCGCTGCACGGGGGCGTGGTGAGCGAGCCGGCGTAGGTCCACGCGTCGCCGTCGGCGGGGATGAACTCAGACGCGTTCACGGTCAGGCCGTCCACGAGCGTGGCTTCCTGCTCGTCGGCAGGCAGGTTCTCGAAGACGCCCGCGAGGGCCTCGTTCTCGGCGCCGTCTTCGAAGAAGACGCCCAGGACGGCCAACGAGCCGTCGGTCGCCTGGTGCACAAGGTGCATCTCGAGCGGGAACGCTTGGCCATCCACGGTGTGCTCGCTGTTGGAGTGGAAGTGGAACTGCTTGAGCTCGTACGTCACGCCGTTGAGGGCGATGTCGCTGCCGGGCGCGTAGTTGACCTGCACGGTGTGGCCGTTGTTGAGCACGTTCAAGGTGCTGTCGGCGTAGTTCATGGTCAGCGACTCGACCGGCGACGCGCCGATCTCGGAGTTGATGTCGATCGGGGACTGCTCAACGCCGGTGCCGCAGGTGGCCCACTCTTCGGAGAGCTCGCCCCAGGACTCAGGGCCGGTCTCGCCGGAGTACGTCCAGTGCGCGCCCTCGGTCTCATCGTGGACGCATTCGCCGTCCGACAAGTGCTCGCCCACGGGGCAGGTGGTGGGGTCGATGTTCGGCTCGTCGTCGCCGCAAGCGGAGAGAGACGCGGAGAGCGCGAAGGCAGATGCCAGTAAGATGCCAGAACGAGTGTTCATTCAATAACCGAGCGTTGACGCTCCGAACACGGAGCGCGGGAGTTGTCGGGCGACCCGTAGAGGAGTTCCAGTGTGCCGCCCTGCGGGGCTTCCTAAACGGGTTCTCGCCCAATCGCCAGTGTTTAGGCTGTAGGAGAGACTAAACCGCCGGTGCACTGGCCCAATTGGTCTCGGCCGGCGTCTTGGACTAGCAACGAAGGAGGCCCGCCCGCATCCGCGCCGCACGGGACACGCGCACACGATTCCTTGCGAGATTGAGAACATGAGAGACATCACCGCTAAGCCTGACACGTTGCGAACCGCCCTCGCTGAGGCCATCGTTTCGACGTCAGACAGCGTCCCCGCGCTGCTCGAGTTGGCCCGTGCCGATAAGGGTGACGCGCTCGAGATCGCACGCATCGCGGGCATCATGGCGGCGAAGAAGACGTGGGAGACGATCCCGTTCTGCCACCAGATTCCCGTCACGCACGCCGGGGTGACGTACGCGGTCTCGGAACACGACATTCGGGTGTCGGCGACGTGTACGACCGTGGCGCCGACGGGGTGCGAGATCGAAGCGTTGAACGCCGCTAGCACCGCCGCGCTGACCATCTACGACGTGCTGAAACCGCACACGGACGACATGCGTATCGACGGCATTCGGCTGCTCGAGAAGCGGGGTGGGAAGTCCGACTACGCTTCGGTTCCCGAGCGCGCGATTTGTGTGCACGTGCTGACCACGACGGAGACCGCCTCCGCCGAGCAAGAGCGCGCGGTGACGTTTGTGTGCGAGGCGATTCAGAAGTTGAACGGGGCGGAGCTCGCATCTGCTGTGACCGTCGCCTGCACGCCCGACGCGCTCAACGCCGCCCTCGACGCGGCTACGCAAGCGGGCGCGGAGCTGATTCTCACCATCGGCGGCACGGGGCTCTCCGCGGATGACCACACCGTCGACACGGTGACCGCGCGGCTGGACCGGCAGCTGCCCGGCGTGATGGAGGCTGTGCGCGCCTATGGGCAGCGGCGGACGCCGGCGGCGATGGTCTCGCGCGGGGTCGCAGGTCTGCTCAACGGCACGCTGGTGATGACCCTCCCGAGCACTGAAGGCGCCGCGCACGACGCCATGCGGGCGGTGTTCCCGGGTGTGCTTCACATCGCCGAGGGAGTTCGGGGCGGGGAGGGCGACGCATGATCTCGGTAGACGAAGCGCGCGCCGCGATCGCAGCCCGTGTTCGCGCGTTGCCGAGCGTACAGCTGCCGGTCGGTGATGCGGTGGGGCGGGTGCTCGCCGAAGATGTCGCCGCCGCGGTCGACCTCCCGCCGTTTCCGCAGAGCGGCATGGATGGCTGGGCCGCTCGGCACCAAGACATCGCGAGCGGCCGGCTGGAGCTGGCGGAGCGCGACATCGTGGATGTGCGCGCAGGCGCGGAGCCCCACCGGTTGTCGCCAGGCCTGGCCTGCCGCATCAGCACCGGTGCGCCGATTCCGGCGGGCGCGGACACGGTCATCCGTCGAGAGGATGCCGACTGGCGCGACGGCGCGTTGTTCATTGCGCCGGTGCCCGAGTGCGGCGCGAACGTACGTGCCCAAGGGGAGACCGTCACTCGCGGCCAGACTATCGGCCGGGCTGGACAACGCTTGGACGCCGGCGTCATCGGCTCCATCGCGGGGTCGGGCGTACCGCAAGTGACCGTGCATCGTAGACCGCGCGTGGCGCTGGTCACCACGGGAGACGAGGTCGGCGCGGGCGGACCGTCCGCCATTCCGGACGCCAATGGTCCCATGGCCATGGCCTTCTTTCGGTCGTTGGGGTGCGACGTCGCGCGCGTTCACGCGCCGGATGACCTCGCCAAGACCATCGACGCACTCGGTGCAGCGAGCGAAACCGACCTGGTGGTGACGACCGGCGGCGTCTCGGTTGGTGACCACGACCACATCGTTCCAGCGGCCAACGCGGTGGGCTTCGAGACGGTGTTCTGGCGGGTCGCCCAGCGCCCAGGAAAACCGCTGTTCTTTGCGATGAAGGGCGGCACTCCACTGCTCGGTTTACCAGGGAACCCCGCCGCGGTTTGGGTGCAACTGCAGACGCAAACACGCTTGATTCTCTCGTTGCTCGAGGGCACTGCGCCACCGCTCTCGGCACCTGGGATTCTGACGCAGGCGGTGAGCGCGTCGCCGTGGGCTGACCTGTGGTTTCGCTGCTCCACGTCGTGGTCGGCCGAGGGCACCGTGCTGCTCACACCGCTGACCGGACAGGCGTCGCACGCGATGGCCAACCTTGCGGATGTGGACGCCATCATCCGCGTCCCGGCAAAGGCAGAACTCACCGCCGGCGCGCGCGTTGAGTGGTTCCGAACGGTCTAGACCGTACGCGTTCTTCGCCTACGTTACGGATTGATTGGCCGCGTGCATTGACCTCTCCGTTCGCTCGGACGATGAGCGTTCGAGATTGCCCTGACCCCCGCAAAATACATGCCTCGCGCTTCCAAAAAACGCCCCCAACTCTGCCCATGCGGCTCCGCTCGCAGGTACGCCCAGTGCTGCGGTCGGCTGCACGGCGGCGAGCCCGCCGCAACCGCAGAGGCGCTGATGCGCTCGCGGTACGCCGCCTACGCGCTCGGCCTGAGCGACTACATCCTCGAAACCACGGACCCCGAAGGCCCGCTGTGGCGCGCGGACCAAGACGCTTGGCGCGAGCAGATCGCTGGCTGGATCGCCGAGACGCGATTCCTGGGGCTCAAAGTGGAGGCGTTTGAGGCCGAGGAAGCTGAGGCGTGGGTCACCTTCGACGCTCGGCTCTTCGGCGAAGGAAAGGCCTACTCGCTGCGTGAACGAAGCCGTTTTGTGCTCCGCGACGGGCGCTGGCTCTACTGCGATGGCGTGCCCAACTAGCGGGTCTCAACCGTCGCCGTGTCTGTCGCTCGGGCGGAACACAGCCGAACTCGGACGCTTCGGAGCCTGAGACCACGGGGTGTGACCGTCTCGGCTTTTCGATGAAGCCAGCCTCGCGCGCGGGCGCCCCGCGCAAATTGAGCGCCCACGCAACACGCTGGCCGAGTTGTCGATAACGACGGCGCCGCACTTCCGCGGCCCCTTCCCGTTTGTCGACATGCCGATCAAAATCAAGCGCCGAAACGCCGTCCAGAACGCCACTAAACGATGCCGGAAGGCCGCCCCGACGCAGGTCGCGGTGCCGCCAGCCTCCACGCCGTACTTTGACCTCCAAGACGTGCTCGCCCTCAACGTCGCGACCACCCCCGACCTGCAAGTCGGCGCGCTCCACATCGGTGAGCTTGTCCCCGCCAGCGCGCTGCCGCACCTCGGCATCACCAAGCCGAACCATCAAATCGAGCAGTGGACCTTCGTAACGGTGGTGCTCACAGCCGACGACTTGGTCATCGTGCACGACCGAGCCCCCGCTGACGGATACGGCAACAAGCTGCGCCGCCTCGTCGCGCAGTGGGTGCGCTCCACGCTCGACATCGCGTGCGACGAACGCACGTTCGAGGTCATCGCGTTCGATACCACCGCCGAGCG
>CBDUJZ010000099.1:0-18904 GCA_965367675.1 uncultured Myxococcales bacterium
GGACGTCTGGGTCGGCACGTTTGGGCCTAGCGTATCGCTGCCGGCCCAAGTTCGGTTCGAGTAGACGTCCCTCGCCCCCGTCGTAGGACGGGGGAGGAGACGAAGAGGCGCTCGACGGCCGCGGAATGTGCGACGGTGGAGCGCCGGAGCGAGCGGCTCGCTTAGTCGGGCTGTTCTACGCAGATGTAGAAGCCGCAGTCGGTCTTGGCGGCCACGCGGACGGCCTTGCGGATGGCTTCCCACCACAGCGACAGGTCGAGCGCTTCTTGCTCGGAGAACACGTTGCCGTCCTCGGCCTCGATGAGCATCTTGCGAAGCGCGCGAGGGGAGAGGGCGCTGAGCGCGTCGGTCGGGTCGGCGAGCGCCTCCGGCGGGACGATGGCGCGCCACGAATCCGGCGGCGAGGCCCAGCGAAGGGTACGGTCGCTCAGGAACCCGAAGAACTGGAAGATGGCCTCGGCCTTCTCTTCGTTCCAGTCGTACAAGAAGTCGCTCGCGCTATTGAGCGTCGACATCAGGTCGGGGATCACGGCGGGGTCGTCGACACACGCGGCCTCGAGCACGAAGCCCGCGGCGCTGGGGTGCCAACGGCGGCTCTGCACGGCCACGTCGATGCGATCCAGCTGCGACAGCGCGTCGAGTTTCAGGTCTCCGTCGTCGATGCCCATGAGCATGGCGCGGATCTCATCTACAGCAGCCGAGTCGCCCTTGGTGCGGGCGCGCTCGACGAGCGGCAGGAGCTGGCCTGAGAACTTCTTATAATCCAGCACACCGACGGTGCAGGATGTGGGGGTCGATTCGGTCTGAGTCACGATCTCCTCGGCTGCTCGCATGGGCCACTATCACGGGTTGCGCCTTCTATGCCCGCGTGCGCTCTGTTTCAAGGGGCGATTTGGATTGAGCGAGGCCCGAGCGGGCCCCGCCGCCCCTTAGATACGGTTCGAACGGCGACGAATCACGAGGCCGAGGAGGGCCAAGAGGGCCCAGGTCGGCGCGCCGTGGCTCGAAGCCGCGCTGCAACCACCACCACCGCCGAGCGGTCCGTTCGTCGGCCCGGTCGTTCCCGAGGTGTCGATCCCGACGTCTACCGGCAGACCGCCAGCGTCGGACTCCGCTTGCTCGATGGGCGGGTTCGCGATCACGAAGGCGTTCACCGTCGACCACGGGCCGTCGGCCGCGCCGTCTGTCGCGCGGACGCGCCAGAAGTACGACAGCGAGGGCAGGTCGGGGATCTCGACGCTCGTCACGCCGTCCTGGTCGGTATCGTCCACTACTTCGGTGGTCACTAAGCGGCCCATGCCGACGTCGAGCGCGATTTGGAACTCGTACGTCAGCGGGTTGCCGTCCGGGTCGATGGCGTCGTCGACGATGAACTCGACCGTCGAGTCGGCATCGAACACGGTGCCGGCGAGCGGGGCCACCGGCACGGGAGCATTGGGCGCCGAGTTGACGAAGCGCGGCGTGGTCGTGAACTGCGCGAATGCGAAGTCGCTCACGTAGCGCGAGTCAGTCGCTGCGACGCGCCAGTAGTAGGTGGTGTCAGGCATGAGCGCGAGCGGGATGTACGCGGTGGTCTCGTCGCCTTCGAGGGCCTCCTCGACGATGAACGGCTGCACGTCCTCGGTGAAGTCCGCGTCCGTCGCGATCGCGCCGGTGTACTCGAGTCGGTCGCCTTCCGGGTCAACACCGTTCGTCCAGATGAGTCGCACGCTGCTCACCGGCTCGATCTCGTCGTCCTCAAGGGGGAACGTCGGGACCGGGGCGGTGGGCGGACCACTAACAGCGTCGATCTGGAACGTCGTCGCGGCGAAGGGGCCGGCGCCGCCGGACGGGTCACGCGCGCGCGCACGCCACGTGTAGAGTTGTCCTTCGTCGAGCACCGTGTCGACCGTGTGTTCGGTCTGTCCGCCGCTGCCCTCTGGGACGTCGGTGGCGGAGTAGGCCAGCAGGTCTTCGCGCGTGGATTGGCCGTAGTAGATCTCGAAGTCGTAGGTGACGACCTCACGCTCCGGCTCTTCGGCGTTCAGGATGCGCAGCACGGTCGGGTTGTCCGCGGAGTATCCCTGCGGCGACACGATGGTGGGGCGACCGGGCGCCTGGTTGAACTGGTTGAACACGAAGCGGTTGAACTCGCTCCAAGGCCCCGTGACGTCCTCGGCCTTGGCCCGCGCACGCCAGGAGTACTGGCCGTCTTCGATGAGCGTCTCGGTGAGGATCGCGACGGTCTGTCCGGTCGGGACCTCGTCCACGTCTACGGCTTCGAACGCGAGCGCGTCGTCCAGGTGAACCTGGAAGTCGTACACGACCAAGTCGCCGTCGGGGTCGAGCGCGTTCTGCACTTCGAGGCGCAAGAACGGCTGGCGCCAGGTGATGTTGTTGCCCGGGGAGAGCAGGAGCGGCGCCGGAGGACCGCTGAAGACCGTCGGGTCTCGGCCGCGGATGCACTCCTCGGCGACCGTCAGGCCGTCGTTGTCGGGGTCGGTGAGGTCATCTTCGCCGTCGTCGGGGTCGAAGCCGAAGGCGATCTCGCACAGGTCCGGAGCGCCGCCACTGTCGCTGTCGCCGTACTCGAACGTGATCACCCACTCTTGCGTGTCCGTTCCGCCGTCGCCGTCCGAGACCTCGACCTCGATGGTCATCGCCTCGAAGCCGGTCGTTCCGGGCGTCCAGCGCAGCTCGCCGCTGGGCGATACGGTCATCTCGTCCGGGCCGGTGACGACGTTGTATTCGATCGTGTCGGCGCCGGGGTCGACGACGTTCATCGCGTATACGTAGTCTTCGCCAGCGATGACCACCAAGGGGGGCTCGCTGGTGATTTCGGGAGCGACGTTGTTGACCGTGACCGTGAGGGTCTCGGTGTCGCTCGCGTCGGCGTCGTCCGTGGCGGTGACGGTCACCGTAAAGGTGCCGTTGTCGGCGAAGGTGTGGGTCACGGCTGCGCCGGTGTCCGACGTGCCGTCCCCGAAGTCCCAGGCGATGTCGAAGGGATCGTTGCCCGGGTCGGTCACCGTCACGGACATGTCCAGCGGCGTGCCTTCGTCGACGGGTTCGACGGCGGCGAACTCGATGGTCGGCGGGGCGTTGAGGTGGTGAACGACGAAGCTGCCCGAGGCGGCCGCGCCGTCATCGTCGAGGACGTTCACGGTGACGGTGTAGTCGCCGATGTCGTCGTACGTGTGCGTCACGGACAGGCCGCTGCCGGATCCTCCGTCGCCGAAGTCCCAGTCGATGGTGAAGGTCTCACCGGGCACGTCGACAACCGCCACGGTAAAGGTCGCCTCGGCGGCTTGCGCGACGTTGCGGTCGCTACCGGCGGCGATGCGCGGCGCCACGTTGGTGACGTCGATGGGCACTCGGGTGACCGCGGACAGGCCGCTGACGTTGGTGACCCGCAGGCCGACGTAGGCGATGGCGGGGCCGTCCAACGAGCGCGCGTCGAACGTGGCCGTGGTGCGGTCGCCGTCGTCGTACGCGCCGTCCAAGTCGAGGTCCCATGCGAATGTGAGCGCCTCGCCGAACGGGTCGAAGCTCGGCGCCGCGCTGAGCACGAGGGTGGTGCCTTCGTCGACCGTGTGCGGGCCGTCTGTGCTGGGCACCGGGGTGCGGCCCGAGCGGATGATCTGGTTCACGAAGAGCGCGACCGGGTCGTTGATGCCGTCGCTGTTCAAGTCGACCGGCTGGAGCGCGCGGGGCGCGAACCCGTTGAGCGAGACGGCGTTTCCGTAGGCCAACCCGATCGCCGTGGGGCCGAAGTTGTAGCCGTAAGAGGCGCCCGCGCGGTTCGGGTCATCGATGGTGAACTGCGAGCGCATGTCCGAGTAGCCGCCTACGCCGGCGTTGAGCGGCGCGGGGACGCGATTCGGGGAGCGGAACAGGCCGGCGCTGTCGGTGAACGGCTCCACCAAGGACCACACGCCCGCGGGCTCGAGGGCGCCCGAGCTGATGTCGAAGAACGTGAGCACGTCCGGGTGAGCAGCGGCCTCGGGGAATCCGAGCAGGGCGTTGCCGCCCGCGCCAACCCACGCTTGCAGGCGCGGCCACACGTCCACGCTTAGGAACGTGGCTGCCGTGGCGGCGTCGATGGCGAGCAGGGCGTATTCTTTGCTGTCGTAAGCGGCAGCGAACGCGGCCGGGGTCGAGACGATGTCTGCGTTCAGGCCCGTGCGCTCGACGGCCTCGCCGAACACCGACGGCGCGGTGATGTCGTCGTCCAGCACCAGGGCGGCTTGCGGCGTGATGACGCTCACGAGCTGGCCGGTCAGCAGCTGAAGCACGTCTTGGATGGTGTTCGCATCCGTGTCGTTGAGTCCGACGGAGTAGGGCGAGAAGCCGTTGACCACGACGCGGGCGTTGTGGGTGGTCACGGAGGCGACGGCCTCACCCGGGTAGCGCGCGAGCACGGCGCCGATCTCGGTGAGCTCGAGCGTGTCGCCAAAGTCGGTGAGCGCGAAGGTGCCCGCGGCGAGCGTGGTGGGCGTCGTCATCGGCAGGTCGAATTGCCGGCCGAGGTGGGTTTTGTCGCGGGAGACGGTAGTCGCGCTGGCGCGGTCGGTCGTGGCCGTGACGCCGAGCAGCGCCGCGAGGTCGGTCGCGGCGTCCAGGTCGACGCCGGCGAAGACGAGCGGCCCATCCAGGGCGAGCCAGCCGTCGAGCTGCGCCAACAGGTCGGGGTCGTTGAGCCACGCCGCGCCGTCGACGACGTTCTCCATCACGACGGCGTTGATCGGGTCGTCGAGGATGGTCGCGGCGGCGACCTCGGCCGTGCTCACGCGTACGGCGAAGTATCCGGCGCGCGTTACGGCCGCGGCCGCGATGCTGCCGAGGGTCTCATCGGTGGCGTCGGAGACGACCAACACGACGGGCGCGTCGGTAACGCCGGTGCTGAAGGCGACCATGTTCTGGAAGAACGCGGACAGCGCGGTCAGCTCTTCGTCGACGACGGTTCGGTCCAGGTCGGTGAGCAGGAATCCGCCTACGATGAGTCCGCCGTTCATGTCGGCGAGCAGCGCGGCGGGTCCGGCGTCGGTGCCGAATCGTGCGACCTTCGCCAACGTGGCGGAATCGAGGCCGTCGACGCTGTCGCCCGCGCCGTCGACTCCGACCGCCACGTCCGTGATCGGGTTGGGCGTGGTGAACACGGCTTGTTGCAGGCCGGAGCGACCGGGCACGACGGACATCGCGGTGTCGGAGTCGTCGGAGACGCTCAGGTCGAAGTACGTTTGCCACGCGGCCGAGCCGTCGAGGTCACCCGAGAAGAAGAACACCGGAGTGCCGCCGGCGCGCAGGGCGTCGATGCGCGACTGCAGTGCGACGTCGGCGTCGGCGATGTCGGCGAACGAGAAATAGGCGGCGCGGTAGCTGTCGTCGGCGATCAGGGCGTCGAGCTCGGCCAAATCGGCGGCGGGGAGCAGCGTGTACTCGGATTGCTCGGCGATGTGCGTGATCGCGTCGTCCGGCGTGCCGTAGACGATCACGTTGGAGGAGTTGAGCTCCAGCATCAGCGCGATCTGGTTCTGCAACAGCTCTTCGCTGTCGAGCAGCTCGTCCTCGTCGGCGTCGACCCCGGTGAACGCCTCGTAGACCACGCCCATGTACATGACGGCGTTGTTGCGCGACGTCACGATCACCGGCGCTCCGCCAGCCTCGCTGCGCGCCAAAATCAGGCCCGGGCCGTTGGGCGTGCAGTAGTCGCCGAAATCTGGGTACGCCCGTCGTCCATTAAGCGGCGAGGGGACCTCTTGGACCATGTTGAACACGTCGTAGTCGCCGTCCGGGGACGAGACGAGTGTCGCGTCGGTCGGCGCGCCGCTGCATGTCACGTCCAAGAACGAGCGCAGCGTGTCTCGGCCGTCCGTGTTGCCGTGCGAGACGATGACCGCGGCGCCGAGCGCCACCTGCTCCTCAAGCGCGTCGACGACGCTGTTGGTGAACGTGAGTGTGGCGAGGTCCACCACGATCACGTCCCAGCCGTCCTCTTGCGAGTCCACGGCGGCGAGGAATTGGGAGATCGTCCGACTTCCTGTCACTTCCAAACCGAGCGCGGATGCGGCGTCGGCGGCTTCGGTGACCGTAGGCGTGTCGTCGAGGATCAGCGCTGACTGCTGAGCAAAAGTCCGCACGGGGAGTGCGAGAAGTAGGCAGGTCAGAGCGAAGGATACGCGATCCAACATCGAAACTCGGGGAAGGGGCAGCGGCAGTGGGGCGGGATGTCGGGCTAGACGGGGGGACGCCAAGGGGTCACTCTAATCATCACATTAACCGGATTCCAAGGGTTTACAGCCCAAGAAACGCTGTTTTCATGACTCGAACGGACACGAACAACACCGATATCCTGCTCGATTGGCTGCGGATCGACTCCACCACCGGTCGTGAGAAAGCCTTCTTGCTGCGCATGGAAGAGCACCTCGCGGCGCGCGGGCTGCGGGTGCAGCGTCAGCACGTCGAAAGGGATCGCTGGAACGTGCTCGCGGAACCTGCTGACGGGCCGGCGCACATTCTGCTGAGCACCCATGTCGACACCGTGCCGCCGTTCTTCGGGCCCTCTGTGGAAGACGACGGCACCATCCGGGCGCGCGGCGCGTGCGACACCAAAGGTGGGCTGTTTGCGATGCTACGGGCCTACGACGTCCTGCCGGAGGAGGCCCGCGCGAAGGTCGGTTTCTTGCTCGTGGTCGGCGAAGAGGTCGACCACATCGGCGCTATCGTCGCCAGCCGGTCCAGCTACCCGAGCCTGCGCGCCACCATCCTGTGCGAGCCCACGCGAAACCGCATGGCGTTGGGTCAGAAGGGCATCCTCAGCGCCGTCGTCAGCGCGCAGGGCAAGGCCGGCCACTCCGCGTTTCCTGAGGCCGGCGTGAGCGCGGTGCACCGCTTGGTGTCGGGCCTGCATCGGCTGATCGATCGCCCGTGGCAGCAGGATCCTTTTCTGGGGCCGACCACGTTCAACATCGGCACGGTCTCGGGCGGGCTCGCGGCGAATATCTTCGCGCCCAGCGCGTCGGCCGAGGTGCTCTTTCGCGTGGTTGGATCACTCGGCGAGTTGGAGTCCGAGGTCCGGTCGGCGCTGGGTCCTGAGCTCGAAATGCAGGTCCGCGCGTCGAACCCACCGGTGCGATTGCTGGCCTGGCCGGAGCACTTTCCGACCGACGTGGTGCCGTTCAACACCGACGCCCCATATCTGGCGCAGGCCGCGCCGGTGATCCTGGTGGGCCCGGGCGACATTCGCACCGCCCACTCTCCGAACGAGCACATCACGGTCGGCGATCTGCACGAGGGCGTCGCGACGTACATCCGCATCGTGACCGGCATTCTGGATGGCGTGCTCGACGTAGGGGCCGCCGGCTGAGGTCGCGCTTGGGCAGGGGGCGGGCGTCAGTGTTCGCCTCCGTGGGCGTCAGCGCGGCGAAGTCTCTCGGCTCCAGGCGGCGAAGGCCTCCGGGCCGGTGAACAACGCGTCGGGCACCCGGATCTCGTCGTCCGCGAGCGTGGTCGGATCCCACAGCGCGATCGCCTCGTCGGCGCTCACCGATCGGTGCTCGGGCAACCACCCCAAGAGTTGGCAGACGGCCCCGATCAACGCGGGCGCGGCCCAACCAGCGGCTTCGAGGCCAGCGCGGGACACGCTCTGGGCGCGTTTGCTCAACCGTTCGCCGCGGGCGTCGACGAACATGGGGAGGTGCCACGTGCGCGGGCGGGGGGCGCCGAATGCATCGAACAGCGCGAGCTGGCGCGGGGTGGAGTCTAAGAGGTCGCGGCCTCGCACGACGTCTGTGACCTGCATGTCGATGTCGTCGACCACGACGGCGAGCTGGTACGCGACGAGGCCGTCCTTGCGCCGGATCACGAAGTCCCCCGGTTGGCGCGCTAGGTCGTGGGTGATCACGCCGGCAAAGCCGTCTTCGGCGCGGACGATGCCCGACGCGCGGAACCGGATCGCGTGGGGCTCGCTGGCGGCGCGTCGCTGGGCTTCTTCGCTGGGGATGTGGGCGCAGGTTCCGGGGTACTGCGTGAGCGGATCGAACGGGGTGTGCGGGGCGGAGAGCACCTCGTCGATTTCGCGGCGTGAGCAGAAGCACGGGTAGGCGAGGCCGCGTTCGACGAGTTGGTTCAGGCGCTCGGCGAAGCGGTCCTGGCGCTCGGATTGTCGATAGGGGCCGTGGGGCCCGCCGCGTTCGGGGCCGGCGATCCAGCGGAGGCCGAGCCAGCGCAGATCGTCGACGATCTCTCGCTCCGCGCCGGGCAGGCAGCGGGGTGGGTCGAGGTCTTCGATGCGGAGGATCAGATCCCCGCCCATCGCGTGTGCTTGGACCCAGGCGACGAGTGACGCGGCGAGGTTTCCGACGTGGAGGTTGCCGGTGGGGCTGGGCGCGAGTCTTCCGAGGGTGGGCACGTTACTTATGGAAGTGGTTATGGTTCTGTTTGCGCAGCTGGAATCTTTCTAGACGCACTCGGCACGAACATGTCATAGGCTGTTTTACGAGGCTTGCACGGGAGCGACCACGATGTCGAACGACAAGGACAATGAGAAGCCGCCTGGGGATGGAGCGCTAACCCGCACGAAGACCGAGCAGTACATTACGTACGCGAAGTGGGGCTTGATGGGTGTTGGCGGGCTGTTCCTGACCAAGGTATTGGTGTCGGTGATCCTGAACCCGTTGGTGGTTGTGGGTGGTTTGGCGCTGGCCGGCGGGGCTGGTTGGTGGGCGGTGAATCGGTCGAAGTCGGGCGATGGTGCGTCGGACGCAGGTTCGGAGGTGGGCGCTGGCTTGGCAGACGTGGCCAAGGCGGGTCGCTCAAGCGCGGCGGCCGAGGCGCGGCGCGCGGCCGAGCTGGAGGCGGAGGCGGAGCTGTCTGCGATGGAGCGGTTTGAGACGGTCTCAGCGGAGCCGGAGATCGCGCGTGCCGCTGCGCCGGTCGCGTCGGCTCCGAAGCGTGACGAGGCGGCTGCGTACGCGGCCCGCGTCAAGCTCTTGGAGCAGATGAAAGCCGAAATGGAAGTTGACTAGCGCGCACGTTGTGCGGGGCTTCTAAGCCCGCTACGCTACAGTATATTTGAGGAATTTCGCGCCCATTGTGCGCGATTTCAGTACCCCCGGACGACCTTGTTCCAGTCGATGAAAAAAACGTATTTGGTGGCCCTGCTTTCGGCGGCTTGGATGTTCGGTTGCAGCTCGACTTCGGGCTCCACCGACGGCGGATCGGACGCGGGTAGCTCGGACGTTGTTCAGTCCGATGTTGCGCCAGATTCCGACACCGGCGACGGCTGCATTGACCCGGACCGCGATGGTTTCGGGCCGGGCTGCCCGAGCGGCGAGCTGGACTGCCAGCCCTCGGACGCGCAGTCGTATGACGGCGCCCCCGAGCTGTGCGGCGACCTGGTGGACAACGACTGTGACGGCGTCGCCGACGAGGACTGCCCGTGCGTCGATGGCGCGATCGAGGTTTGTTACGACGGTCCGGAAGGCACCAATGGCGTGGGCGACTGCCGCCCTGGATACCGCGTGTGTGCTGATGCAGCGTGGGGCGAATGCCAGGGCCAAGTGGTGCCGCGTGGCGACGAGGAGTCGCTCTGCAACGGCGCTGATGAGAACTGCGACGGTCAGATCGATGAAGGATTGGTCAACGCCTGCGGCGCCTGCGGCCCGGTCGACATCGAAGAGTGCGGCGACGGCCTGGACAACAACTGTGACGGTCGCATCGACGAGTCGTCCGAAGGATGCTCCTGCGACGGCCGCACCCGTCAGCCTTGTTACTCCGGTTCGCCGCAGACGCTCGGCGTCGGTCGCTGCCGCGGCGGTTTGACCGACTGCGAGGGCGACGACTGGGGCGCCTGTGTGGGTGAGCTCCTGCCTATCACCGAGGTGTGCGACGGGCTGGACAACGACTGCGACGGCACGGCCGACGAGGGTCTCCGCAACCGCTGCGGCGTGTGCGGTGCGCCTGAGCCCCGCGAGCTGTGCGACGGCGAGGACAACGACTGTGACGGCCGCGTGGACGAAGGGCTGCTACTCGTGTGTGGGCTGTGCCCCGGCGAAGCGCCCGAGGAAGCGTGCAACGACGGCGTTGATAACGACTGCGACGGCCGCGTCGACGAGGGCTGCGGCTGCGTAGGCTCCGACGAGTGCTACCCCGGCCCGATCGCGACCGCCGGCGTTGGCCAGTGCGCGACCGGCCGCCGCACGTGTGACTCGCTCGGCGAGTTCTGGGGCGCGTGTGAGGGATACGTGCTGCCCTCTATCGAGGTGTGCGACGGCATCGACAACAGCTGCGATGGGCGCGTCGACGTCGACGCCGCGGGCTGCAGCGTCTGCGGCGGAGCGGTCGAACTCTGCGATGAGATCGACAACGACTGTGACGGGCAAGTCGACGAAGGCGTCCGCAACTCGTGCGGCGTCTGCATCGCCGACGTTGGACCCGAGGCGGTCTGTGATGGACTCGACGACAACTGCAACGGATTCATCGACGAGGGCCTCACCAACGCGTGCGGAACCTGCGACGAGAGCTGCTACCTGGCCGAGTGGGACGAGCCCGCTGAGTGGGCCACCGGCGACTTCGACGGCATCGACGATACCAACTTGGACAACGGCCTTCGGCTCGGCACGTCGCGCGCGGCGTTCCCGGACCTGTGGGTCGCCAACACCGATGACGACACGGTCATGCGCATCAACACCGATCGCGCTGAGGTGGTCGGCACGTACCCGGTAGGCGCCGATCCGAGCCGTACGGCGGTCGACTTCGACGGCAACGTGTTCGTGGCCAACCGCGCCTTCGACGGCCAGGGCTCCGTGACGCGCGTCATGTCTTCCGGCTGCAGCGGCGACGCGTGCGTGGCTTGGACCACGAACGTGGGCGCGCTCAACGACATCCCCCGCGGACTGGCCGTCGACCGCGAGGGCTACGCGTGGGTGGGAACGTACAACGGTCAGCGGCTCTACCGCCTGCATCCCGACACCGGCGAGATCGTCGGTGAGTACCCCGTGCCGGTGCGCGTCTACGGCCTCGCGATCGACAGCGAAGGCATGATCTGGATCGCGACGCTCTCGACCAACGGCATCGGTCAGTTCGACTCTAACACCAACGAGTTCCTGCGCTCCTGGCGCGTGGATGGCACCGGTTGCGGCACGCCGTACGGCATCGCCGTCGACGCGGTGGGCAACGTCTGGGCCGGCGCGTGGCAGTGTGACGGTTTGCTCCGTCTCAACCGCTCGGCGGGCGCGACCACGCTGCAGCACATCGTGGCGTCCGAGTCCGAAGTGGGCGCCAACATGCGCGCCACCCGCGGCGTCGCCGTGGACGGAGACGGGTATGTGTATGTTGCCGCCTCGGGCACCAACCGCTTGGGCCGCTACAACCCCACGACCAGCACCTGGGACTGGACCGTGCCGACCTGCTCGACCCCGGTCGGCGTGGGCGTCGCCAGCGACAGCAACATCTGGGTGATGTGCCTCGATGGGGACGAAGCGCGGAGCTACGACCCCACCACCGGCGCCGAGCAAACCGTGGACTCCGAGGGCGCCACCCGCCCGTCGGTGATCTCCACCGGTCGTCGACCGTACAGCTACTCCGACATGACGGGCTTCCAGCTCCGAAACTTCACAGCGCCCGCTGGTACGTGGCGCGTGGTGTTTGACTGCGGCTACGCCGGATGTGGATTCGACGCGGTGAAGTTCGCTGCGGCGCAGCCGACCGGCACCTCGGTGTTCGTCCGCGCCCGCAGCCGAGCGGCGACGCCGGCAGAGGCGGAGTGGAGCGACTGGACGCCGCAGTTCGACGTGTCGCCCGCACCGATTGGCGGATTGCTGCCGCGCGGCCGATTCGTTGAGGTTGAGGTACAACTCTCGACCAACGACCGCGACGTCACGCCGGTGGTCACCGCGCTGTCCGTGGATTGGCAGCGTCCGTGACCCACGCGGCCGTGCCGCTCCGCTAGCCCCAGCTCCTCAAGCGCCTGTGCGCTGCAATCTGTCCGAGCCCCGACATGTCACTCTCCTACGCTCGCGGTCCCGCGCTACTCCTCGCCTCGTGCCTTGTATGGAGCGGCTGCTCTGACTCCGCCGAAGAGCCCAACGCCCCGGATGTCGCGGACGTAGGAGCCGATGTCGCGGCGGACACCTTCGTGCCGGACGCGACGGAGGACGCTGCGCCCGACACGCCTGACGTGGCCCCCGAGGTTGTCGCGGCTCCCGACCGAGACAACGACGGGTTGCCCGACGACGAGGAAGTCCCCGGCGACGCGGACGGCGATGGCATCGAGAACATCGATGACCCCGACTCCGACGACGACGGCCTGCTCGACGGCGAAGATGGCACCGGTGACCCAGACGGCGATGGCCTGCCGAACTTCGCCGACCGAGATTCGGACAACGACGGATTCGAGGACGGAGACGAAGGGACGCAAGACCCGGACGGCGACGGCCTCCCGAATCACGTCGACACGGACTCCGACGACGACACGCTGCCCGACGCAGAAGAGGGCAGCGCGGACTCCCACGGTGACGGCCTGCTCGATCGGGTCGACTTCGATTCGGACAACGACGGGCTGCCCGACCGCTATGAGCTGCGTGCCGACCCGGACGCGGACGGCATCCCCGCACGTCTGGACCTGGACTCCGACGGCGACGGTTGGAGCGACGCCGAGGAGTACGGCCAGTTGCCGGGCTCCGGGCTGCGTCCAATCGACTCCGATCGTGACAGCACGATGGACTTCTTGGACCTGGACTCGGACGCGGACGGCCTCGGCGATGACACCGAATTCGGCTGCCCCGACTCGACGGAGCGCACGCTAGCAGACTCCGACTCGGACGGGTTCAGCGACCTGTTGGAGGTGGCCTTCGAGACCACTTCGGACGACGCGGGCCAAGCGTGCGACCCGGACGCTGATATCACCGATGATGTCGATTTCTTCTTTGAGCTCCGCTACTTGGAGGATGAGCAGGAGGACGTCCTCGATTTCGACGCCGACGTCCGTCGCGCCGATGTCGCGTTCAATATGGACACCACCGGCTCGATGGGCGGCGTGCGAAACACGCTGCGCGACACGCTCGTCTCGGACCTGATCCCGACGCTCGACCGCGAGATCGCGGACTCGGCTTACGCGTTCTCCCAGTTCGACGACTTTCCGTGCGACAGCCACGGCAACGGCTCTGACCGCCCGTTCATCCTGCAGCAGCGTGTGACCACGGACGTGCGCGACGCGATCGCGGGCGTGAACCGGTTGGACCTGCACGCCGGTGGCGACAGCAATGAGTCCGGCTTCGAGTCGATCTACCAGCTGAGCACCGGAATCGGGCGCGACGTGGATTGCTTGCCCGACGGTGGAGTCGAGGTGGAGCCGTTCAACCCGGCCGTCGGGTTTGACCCCGAGTCCGCGTCGGGCACCATCGGCGGCGTCGGGTTCCGAGAGGGCGCGCTCCCGATCATCGTGCACTTTACCGACGCGGCGTCGCACGCCAAGAGCGCCACATACCCCTACGGTGCGAGCCGCAACGAGACGTTCGCGGCCATGCGGGCCATCGGCGCGCGGCTCATCGCCGGCGCGTCGGGTACGGTCGCGCGAAACGACCTTGAGGAGATGGCCGTCAGCGCTGGCTCCGTCGTTCCGACCTGTGCGTGGAGCGCGCTCGACGTCCCGCGTCCCGCCACTTGCGACGAAGACTCGTGCTGCACGGGCGCCAACGGCGTGGGCCTGCGCGCGGTCGACGGCATGTGCCCGCTGGTCTACGACATCGGCTCGGCAGGCTCGGGCTTGGTGGACTCGATCCTCCAGGGCGTAAAGGTGCTGATCAACTTCTCCACCTTCGACCTGTCGGCACGCGTGCGCCGTGACCCCGAGTCGGAGATCGATACGAGCCGCTTCCTGACGCGCGTGACCCCGGTCAGCGGCGTGGGACCGGACTCCGGATGCGTGGCGGATCCCACGATGGTGGACCGCAACCGCGACGGCGTGATGGACGGCTTCGACGATGTCGTGCCAGGGTCACGCCTGACGTTTGATGTGGTCGCGATCAACGAGTTCGTCGAACCGACCAATCGCCCTCAAGTGTTCGTGGCGTACATCGACATCGTTCAGCAAGGTGGGGCCATTTTGGACACCCAGATTGTGACGGTGTTGGTCCCGCCGACGTTCAAGCCCCGGTAGACTATTGACCTCGACGGCGCCCCAGACGGCCCCCGCTAACGCATCGACTCCGGCACCCACGGCCCGCGACCAGCTCGCGCTCGTCCGTACAGAACTGGCCAACGAGCGGACGCTCCTCGCTTACCTACGAACCGGCCTGGCCCTGGTGGTCGGAGCCCTGACCATGCGCCAATTGCTGGATGACCCCGTTCTGCGGAGCGCTGGCGTCGCCCTGGGCATTCTTGGGGTGCTGGCGCTCGGCGTCGGCGTCCATCGCTATCGCAACGTCCAAAGCCGCGTGCGGGCGTCGTTGCCGGAATGAGCGTTCGCCTGCGCCGAAGTGTCGCTGAGACCATCGCGTCGTCCTTCGCAAAGACCGACGGCGGTGAGCCCGGGCTCCATGTGGCCGTTGGTGAGACCCTCGCGCAACACGCCGCCGAGAACTTGGACGCGGAGGGACTCGACAAGATTGAGGATGCCATCATCGGCGCGGTGCAGCAGGTGCGCGGGCGGGCGGATCGGGACCCGCTCGGACTGGTCCTCACGCCATCGGAAACGGCCATGGCGGTGAGCGCGTTGCTCAAGCAGAGCTTTCCGGAGGCGTTTCGTGAGCCGGTGGTGGTCCTTGACCCAGCGTGCGGTACCGGGCGCCTACTGAGCGGCGCGATCAACGCTGGGCTTCCGGCGGTGCGGCGCATCGGTTGGGATATCGACCCGGTCGTGCTGACGCTGGGCAACGGCCTGTCCACCCTGCGCGGCCGGGCGTCATTGCGGGCCGACCTTGAGCTGCGTCAGACGGACGGGCTGGATGCGCCGCGACCCGACACCGACGGCAAGCCCTTGGTGGTGGTGAGCAACCCGCCGTTTGTCGCCGCGTATGCGCGTCGCTCTCAAGCCGCCGAGATGGACACCGAGGTGCTGGCGTCCGTGGCCAGGGGCTGGAGCTCTGGTCGTGTAAACGCCGCCATCGGATTCGTGGCCCGCATTGTGCGTGACCTGCTGCGTCCCGGAGAGGTCGCCGGGCTCATCGTACCGGACGCGCTGCTGTCATCGCCGCGCTACGCGATGTTCCGTGCGGCGCTCATCGAGCACGTCGACGCGGTGGTGATCGGGCGTGTGCCCGCGGAGACGTTTGAGGGGCGCGGTGTGCGCGCTGTCGTGATCGCCGTCCGCCGCGCTGCGCAGGTTGTGCTGACCGCTGACGATTGTCGAACGCGGCTGCACCGGGTGTCGTTCGCGACGTGGGGTGGCGAGGCGTGGGTTGACCCGCAGGTGCTCGACATCGACGCCGTGCTGTGGAGTCCGACGAACGTGATCCCGTGGCCGTCGCCGCGCACCGCGATGGCGTTCGCGTTCGCCGTCGCTGGCCATCGGTTGAGTCACAACTTCGACGTGGCGGACGGGGTGAATCCTGGCTCCGCCGAAGCCCGTGCTGCGCTCGTGCATGAAGGTCGCCGAGGGCTGTCGCGGCCGCGGCCGCTGCTCGAGGGCAAAGACATCACGATGGGGCACGTGGGGACGCCACGCCTGTGGTTGGAGACGGACGAAGAACGCATCGAGCCGGAGTGGAAGCGGGGAGGAACCTCGTTGCGCCGGTCGGAGATCTTTCACGGCCCGAGGCTCTACAGTCGCCAGACCACCGACCGCCTGACGTGCGGGTTCGTGAACGACGATTCGATGGTGCTCAACTCGGCGCACATCATCCGATGGTCCGGGCCGCGCGCGCGCGCGGAGCAACAACTGCGCTGGCTGTGCGCGGTGCTCTGCACGCGGATCGTCACGGAGTTGTACCAGGCGCTGTTCGCGGAAGACCGCGCGCTGTTCCCTCAAGTCAAGGTGACCAACCTGCGGGCGATTCCGCTGCCGTGGCCGCCACCGCCGAACGTGACCGAGGCCGCCGACCGCTGGATGGATGCACCGTCCGACGCGCGTTTCCGGCATGTGGATGAGCTGACGGAGCGCTGGTTGGCCGACGTGGCGACGCTGTTGCACCCGGCGCTGGACTGAACGCGCCGGCCGCTGACGGACCACGCGAGCGCAAGGCGACGCCAGCGGCTGGTGGGACGCAAAACGAACAAAGGCCGCCCACTCGATTGAGGTGGGCGGCCTTCGTCGTTTGGGCGCGTTACTGGATCGCGAGCAGCTCGACGTCGAAGACGAGCATTCCGGCGGGGGCGCCGGGGCGGTTGTTGTACGCCAACTCGACGGGGATCCAGAAGCGGCGGGTCTCGCCGACGACCATCAGCTGAACGCCCTCGGTCCAACCGGGGATGACGCCGTTGAGCGGGAACGTAGCGGGCTGGCCACGCGTGATGGAGCTGTCGAACATCTCACCGTCGGTGGTCCAGCCGGTGTAGTGCACTTGCACGGTGCTGGTGGCGGTCGGGTGCTCGGTGCCGGTGCCGGGGGTCAGCACGCGCGACGCCAGGCCGGACTCGGTGGTTTCGGCGCCTTCGGGGGCCGCGGCGACGTCTTCGGGGACGGCCGGCGGCTCGGGAGCGGCGGTGATGTCGAGCAGCTCGACGTCGAAGACGAGCATTCCGGCGGGGGCGCCCGGGCGGTTGTTGTACGCCAACTCGACGGGGATCCAGAAGCGGCGCTTCTCGCCGACGACCATCAGCTGCAGGCCCTCGGTCCATCCGGGGATGACGCGGTTGAGCGGGAACGACGTGGGCTGGCCGCGCTGCACGGAGCTGTCGAACATCTCACCGTCGGTGGTCCAGCCGGTGTAGTGCACCTGCACGGTGTCTTCCGCGGCGGGGTGGTCGGTGCCGGTGCCGGCGGTGAGCACGCGCGATGCGAGACCGGATTCGGTGCGCTCGGCGTCTTCCGGCGGGGCAGCGACGTCGGCGGGCGCCGCGGTCGGGTCGGCGTTTTCAGCCTCGGCCGCTTCGGCTTGCTCGGCGGCAGAACCGGTGGCGACGCCCGAACCTTCTTCACCACCACCGGACCCTTCGGTCACGGCTGCGGCGGCAGTGTTCGTCGGCGTGGTGTCCGAGGAATTGGATTGGCAGGCGGCAAGTGCGCCAACGGCAAGGGTGAACAGAATGCGTTTCATGGAACTCTCCGGGTTGGAACTCACGTCGACGTGCACTACAGCGGGCGTTATCTCGCTGTAAAGGCAACCGTTGTGAGTACCTCGTATCGAATCTTCGGCGCCGTTGCCCCAGGTTTGGAGCCGGCCGCCCTTCACGAAGCACAGGACATTCTCGGCGTCGACGCCGAAGTCCGAGCTGGTGGAGTCGCGTTCTCTGGCGACCTCGACACCCTGCGTGCCGCGGTCACTCAACTGCGCATTCCGGAGGGCATCCGCGTGCGCGTCAGCTCGTTCCCCGCGAAGAACTTCGGAGAACTCGAGACGGGCTTCTCTCGGATTCAGTGGCACGCGTGGACCCGTTCGGCGACCGCTGATGTTCGGGTGACCTGCCGCAAGAGTAAGCTGTACCACTCCGGTGCTGTCGCCGAGCGGCTGCTCACGGCGCTCGCGAACGCGCGAAAGAAGGCGAAGTCGCCGACGGACCCGGGCGAGGGCCCACGGGTGTTCGTGCGGGTCGCGCGCGACACCGTCACGGTCTCGGTCGATGCGACCGGCGAGCCGGCGCATAAGCGTGGCTGGGACAAGAGCGTCGCTCGGGCTGGGCTGCGTGAGACGCTCGCGTCCGGCGCGTTGCGAGCCGCCGGTGCGCTGGATCACGACGTGTTGTGGGACCCCTTCTGCGGTGCCGGAACTTTGGGCGCCGAGTGGATGAGCGCCAAGCGTGGCATGCCCGTGTTCGCGGACCGGGAGTTCGCGATGGACGGCTGGCCCGCGATCGCGTCTGCGCTCGGTGATGTGGTGACCGCGGACATCCCGGCCGCCGTGAGCGATGACTCCGAGGCGGGTGAGGGCGCTGACGCAGCGGCACCGACCCCGCAGTTTTTTGGCTCTGACTTGGAGCCGTCCGCCATTCGGGCGGCGAAGGACAATGCGGATCGCCGCGGGTTCACGGATTTCAACCTGCGCGTCGCCGACGTGCGGGAGGCTGCTGACGGCGTGCCCGAGGGCGCGGCCGTGATCTGTAATCTGCCGTATGGGAAGCGGTTGCACGACGTGCGTCCAGCGCTGGCGGCGTTTGGCGACATGTTGCGTGGGCGTCCAGACTTGGGCCCGGTGCACGCGCTCGACGGAAGCGGAATGCTCGGCAAGGCGAGCCGGTTGCAGTGGGAGAGGGTGCTGCGGTTGGACAACCGCGGTCTCCCCGTTGACCTCATGCGCTTGGTTCGATGACCACCAAATCGCCCACACCATCTAAGCCTGCGACGCCCGCGCGTCGCGCGATGGTGTGGTCGTTCTTTGTGCCCCCTATGGGCGTCCTGATGGGGTGGTTGGCGCTGCGCAAGGTCGAGGAGGGGGACGAGGCCGAGCGTGGTGAGGCGGTAGGCGCGATCGCGAACGGCGCGTTCGGCACCGCGGTCCTCATCGCAGCGATCATCTTCCTCCCGATGCTGTTTCGCTGGGCCATGAACTTCGCCGCGTTCTAGTCGGGCCTCGGAGCCGTAGGGCTCCACGCAAGCGTCCGGAGCCGCCTGTCGCGAACGGGCCGAAGGGAGGGACGGGCTGCAACCCGCGCGTGTGGTCGCACCAGCGGGCGCTCTAACGGCTGCGCGGTGCGCTACTCGTCCGGCGGCGTCCAGCTCCCGCCGCGTCCGGCGCCACCCGCAAACCGCCTCGCGCCGCTCTCGGCTTCGCCAAGAACGGCGCTCGCCCCGGCGAACTCACGCGCCATCGCCGCCCCAAACTCCGACCCG
>CBDUJZ010000100.1:0-18698 GCA_965367675.1 uncultured Myxococcales bacterium
ATTCGGTATGCGCTGCATGCGCCGACGGCACGCGAGATCTACACGAGCGAGCCGGTCGCCGGCGGCAGTTGGGAAGAACGCGTGGTCGGTGACGAGACCGTCCGCGTATTCACCGCAGAAGACGTGCCGGCGGTGCGTCGGGAGTCTCGCACACCCGGGCCGGCGGAGTCGTTCGGCTACTTGAGCGTCTCCACGTACCCCGACTGGGATAGCCTCGGGAATTGGTACTGGAACCTGATCCGCGACCAGTTGATCGCGGGGCCCGAGATCGTGGCCACCGTCGAGCGTCTGATCGAGGGCGTCGACGATCGCCGCGACCAGATCGCTGCGATTTACGGGTATGTGGTGCGGAACACGCGCTACGTGGGCCTCGAATTCGGCATTCACGGCTACAAGCCGTACCGCACGACCGACTGTTTCAACCGCCGCTTCGGCGACTGCAAAGACACGGCGTCGCTCATGAAGGTCATGCTCGGCGTTGCCGGTATCGACGCGCACCTCGCGCTCGTCCGTACGCGTGACATGGGGCGTGTGAACGCGTTCCCGCCGAGCTTGGCGCTGTTCAACCACGCGATCACGTACGTGCCGGAGTTTGACCTGTTCCTCGACGGTACCGCCGGATTCTCGGGGTCGACCGAGCTGCCGACGGCCGACCAAGGCGCATCAGCGCTGATCGTGCGCGACGGTGAGGGCGCCGAGTTTCGGACCATCGCGGCGAGCGATGGCGCGGGCGCGGTGCGTCGGGTGGAGTGGTCGGTAGACCTGACCGGGCCGACGCCCGTGGGCACAGGTGACATCTTGCTCACCGGCGCCTTCGCGCCGTCGATTCGGACGGCATATGAGAGCCCGCAGCGGCGCGTAGAGCGGCTGGAGTCTGAGCTGTCGAGCTCGTTCGCGGGTCTTGAGTTGCAGGACGCGACCTTTGTGGGCGTCGACGATATTGAGTCGCCGGTCTCGATCGCTTTCGACTTCGAGGGGGGCGATTGGGCGCGGGCGCAAGGCGCGGATTGGGTCGTCTCGGGACCGACCGCCGACAGCCTCACCGCCGCATACGCGGGCGCGTCCACCCGCACGCTGCCCATCGACCTCGGCTTCGCGTTCCGAAAGGAGCAAGTGTTGACGGTCCACGTTCCGGCGGGTTGGCAGCTGAGCCAGACGCCGGAAGACGAGCGGATCGAGTCGCCATTCGGTAGCGCGCAGCTCACGACCACGTTCGAGAATGGCACGCTGCGCACGGCGCTGTCGGTGACCATCGACCGCATACGGATCCAGCCGGACGAGTACGAAGAATTCCGCCAGTTCACGCTGGCTGTAGACGCCGCCCTCGGGCAGGTCGTTCGATTCCAGGAGGCCCGCTAATGCGCGCTATCAAACAAATGACCGTTCACGCGTTCGCGGTGCTCTTCTGCGTTGTCGCGGTCGGCGCGTGCGGTGGAACCATGAACACTGGCGGCGTGCCGGCGTGGCTGCCTCCGGCCGACACCACGTTGCCGCCGCTCGCGGACCTCGACGCGTGGCTGGAGTCCACGCCGACAACGGCCGCCGAACGCCTGTCCTTGTCGTTCGGGCTGGAGACAGCCGGAGATGTTGAGGCTGCGCTCGCGGTGCTGCTCGAGCACGTTGGACCCACTGGCGACGCATGGCTCGATACGGCCATCGCGCAGCGCGTTTGGGCGTTTCGGGACATCTCGACGACGTTCGGTGAGCGTGTCGGGACGGTCGCGCCGGACATGGTCGCAGACGTCGCGGTGGCACCCGCGGCCCGCCTGCTGTGGCAGATGGCCAACGTGCTCACGTTGCACCGCGAGCACCGCTACGGAATGAACGCTGGCCTGTTCGAGCGAGGCCCCCTGGGCAGCCCCACCACGTGGCGCGTTGCGGGGCCGCTCTCTAGCTTCCCCACGCTGGACATCGACGTCGCCACCGACGTGGAGCAGACGGAGCGTCTTCAGGCCGAGGTGATGCGGGCGTCGGGACCGGTGCGAACCCTTCGCGTCGCGACGCGCGGCAGCGGGGCGACCTTGGAATCGCCGCTCTCTGGAATCTTCATCGCCGAGTCGTTCTTTGAGACGGCCGGCACAGGCGAAGTGCTGCTGCGGATCGCGACCGGTAGCGCCTTCGTCGCGTCGGTGGATGGTGTGGATGTGGCGCGCCGCGGACCTGAGCAGACCTACACGGGCAACGACCGATGGGTGCGATTCGCCGTGAACCCGGGCGTGCACCGGCTGCGGATTCGGCTGGGTGCGGAGCAGGCGGGTACGCGTTTCGCCGTGCAACTTTTACCGCTCGATGACGTCGCGATCGTAGGATTCGACGCAGACCTAGGCGAAGGGGCGTCCGTGGCGGGCGTTGGTGAAGTTGGCCCAAACTGGTCGCTGGCCGAACGCGTGGGAACGCTCCAAGGTGGCGGGCTGCAGTGGTTGGTCGCCAGTGCGGTGGCGCTGGACACGGGGGCGGGCGAGCCGGCCGCTAAACTCCTGGAGTTCGTCGGACCTGTGACCTCCGCGCACCCGGTGATCGCGCTGCACGCTTCTCGGATGGCAGCGGTCGCCGACACGATGGAGCCCGCTCGCCGGGTGGAGTTTGCCCTGCAGGCCGCTGCGTCGTCCGTTGACGCGTGGCGTCCGGCGTCCGGCGCGTGGCTCGACATCGCCAGCGCGTACCTCCGCGAGGGGCAGTTCGACGCGGCCGAGTCTGCGCTGGATGCGATCGCGGTCTCCGAAGCCGACAACTACGCCGTGCAACTCGCGTTGGCGGAGCTCTACGGGAACATGGGATGGAGTGAGCTTCGCCGCGCCGCCATCGAGCGGGCCGCCGCCTTGTTCCCGCGCCATTGCCCGACCGTCTCGCGCGCGATGGATGACCGCATTGGGCGCGGAATCTCGATCGCCCCCGCCGACCTGCCGGAGGAGTGGCTCATGTGCGACGCCACGTGGCGGACCATCGCCGAGCGGTATCATGTGCCGCGCGGCGAGCTCACCGAGGCGTTGGAAATTGCGGCGCGCATCGACACGCGCGAGCCAGGAAACCACCGCGCTGACCTCGCTGTGGACCTCGCGATCGCCCTCGGTGATATCCCGCGCGCGGACGCGTTGCTGGAAGAGTTCGAGCGCTGGTCGCCCTATGACGCTCGCGGCGCCCGGATGTCCGACGTGGCCCTCGCCGGTGGCGACAGAACCGCCGCCTCCAGCGCGCTGGACCAACTGCTGGAGACCTCTCCGAACAGCATTGCCGACACCATGGCCCGCGCGTACGTGAACTCGACCGCTGTGCTGGAACGCTACCGCCGCGACGGCCTCGAGATCGTGCAAGCATACCAGGACGAGGCTCCCGCCTACGACGGCGCGGTGGTGTACGTGTACGACTACGGAATGACGCGTGTGTTCGACAACGGCGACGCCATCGAGCTCGTGCATCAGATCCTCGAAGTACGTACCCGCGACGCGCTCGGAGAGCTTGGTGAGATGGGTATCCCGAGCGGCGCGACTCTGCTGACCGCCCGCACCATCAAGCCCGATGGGCGATGGTACGTGCCGGATGACATCGCCGGAAAAGACTCGATTTCCATGCCGAACTTGGAGCGTGGGGACTTCATCGAGCTGGAGTGGATGGCGCCGGTGTACGCGGGGCTCGATGAACTCCCGGCGTTCCGCTCGTCGCGCTTCTACTTCGCCAGCTTCGACGGGCCGTTCCACGAGAGCATCGCCCAGTACGTGCAGTCGGAGGCCGCCTCCAGCGGTCCGTTCGCGCTCGACGTCCGCGGTGAAAACGTGGAAGTCACCGAGACCCGCGAGGACGGCCTGATCGTACACACCGCGCAGACCCACGGCTCCGTTCCGCCGGTCATGGAAGCCCGCGCCGTGCATGCCGCGGAGTGGCTGCCCAGCTCCCGCGCGGCCCGCGGCTACACGTGGGAAGTCGCGCGCCGCGAGTATGAGGAAGCGTTCGAAGCGCTCCTCGTACCGACGGATTCACTCACCGCCGGCGTCGCCGAGCTCCTCTCGGACGTGCGTGGAGCCCGGGCCCAGGTGCGCACGTTGTACCGATTCATCAGCGATGATGTGCCGGACTTCGGCGGTTTCTTCTCCACGCCGGCCAGCTGGACGTGGGAAAGCGGCGAAGGCGAGCGCGCGCCGCTGTTTATCGCGATGCTGCGGGCCGCTGGGTTCGAGCCGCAACTCGTGTTCGTGCGTCCGTGGGACCAGGACTTCTCCAACAGCGACATTCCGGACATCGGCGTCTACGACCTGAGCGCGGTGCGAATCCCGACGCGCGAGGGCGACATCTGGGTGGAGCCGGACTTTGAGCGCTACCCGTTCGGCTACCTGCGTCCCGACGGGCAGCGCTGCCGCGGCTTGGTTATCGCAGGGCCAGATGCCGGCTCGTGGGTCACCACGCCTGAGCTGCCCACGTCGCTCGAGACCTCTGAGATCGATGTGACCGTTGCCGTTCAAGACGGGGGCGCGGCCCAAGTGCAAATTCGGGAGCGCGTACCGCTGCGCGTCGCCCATGGCTTTCGACTCTTCGCGCAGAGCGCCGATGACGAACGCGAGATCGCTCGGCAGCTCGAAGCATCGCTCGCGAACTCCTTCCCCGGCGTCAGCGACCTCGATGTGACGTTCGACGGAATGGAAGACACGGACGCGCCCATCGGCGTCACGTACAGCTTCACCTCGACCGGTTTCACGACCGCGCGCGACGGCGGCCTGGTGTTCGAGGGCGAGATCTTCTCGCGACCATTGGCGAACTGGTACGCGTCCCGCGCCACGCGCACCACCGACATGCTGCTCGGAACTCCGCTGTTTGAGCGCCTGACGGTGCGATTCGAAGCGCCCTCCGGCTGGCGCGTGTCCGACGTGCCGACCGATGCGAACGGTGCCTGGGAGGACGTGACTTGGTCGCGGACGTTTAGCCGTTCGCCGGGGCAAGTCACTATGCGTCGCAACCTCGAACTCCCCGTTCGCCGCGTCGCCGCCACCGCCTATCCGGCGCTCGCCGAGTCGCTGAACGCCCTGCGCGCAGGGGACACCGTGCGCATCGCGTTCGCACCGGAGGAGTAGCCATGGACTCCACCTTCTGGCGCAAGCGCCGTACCAACGTTAAGAAGCGTCGTTCGCCGTTGGGCGAGTTGGGTCGCACGGGCACATTCGCCGCGCTCATGACCCTCTGTTTGGCGTGCCCACCCGCCGCCATGCCCGTTATCGAAGACGCATTGACTGCGAACTCTCAGGACCTGCCCATGCCGACTATGCCGACCGAAGTGGAGTACTTCGAGCACTCCTCTGGACTGGGCGTCTTGTTCCAGCCCGTCCACGCGGCACCCGTTGTGGCGTACCAAGTGTGGGTTCGCGTCGGCAGTGGCGATGAGACCGACCGCGAGGCCGGACTGGCGCACGTCCACGAGCACATGCTGTTCAAGGGCACCGAGTCACGCGCCGTCGGTGAGATCGCGCGCGACATTGAAGCCATCGGCGGCTCCATCAACGCGTGGACCTCGTTCGACCAGACCGTGTACCATATCGTTGTCCCCAGCCGTTTTGCCGACGAGGGCCTCGACGTCCTCGCCGATGCGGTCGCGAACAGCGCGTTTGACCCCACGGAGCTCGAGCGCGAACTCGAAGTCATCCAAGAAGAGATTCGCCGCTCCGAAGACCTGCCGTCGCGCGCGCTCAACCGACTGCTCTTCGACAACGCGTACACCGACCACCCCTACGGGCGGCCTGTAATCGGCTCCCGTGAGTCGGTCGCCTCGTTCACCCGTGACGACGTCCTCAGTTTCTTCGAGCGTTGGTACCGCCCCGAAAACATGACGTTGGTCGTCGTCGGAGACGTTGAGCGCAGCAGCGTCGTAGCCACGCTCGACACCCACTTCCGCCGCTCGCGCCATGCCGCACCCGCGCGCCCCGATCGACCGGTCGAACCCCAGCAGAACGGCTTGCGCGTCGCCAGCGAGTTCCGCGACGTGCAAGACGGACACGTCGCCCTCGCGTTCCACGCACCTGACCTCGCGCACGAGGACACGCCCGCGCTTGAGGTGCTCGCGATCCTCCTCGGCCAAGGCGAAAGCTCCATCCTCTTTGAGAACGTGCAACGCCGCGCCGGGCTCACAAACTCGGTCTACGGCTACCTGTACTCGCCCGCCGAACCCGGCATCTTCATGCTCGGCGCGTCCTACTCCGGCGCCGACGAGGACACCGACGCCCAAAAGGTGCTCAGCGCGCTCACGCAGGAGATCGCCCGCCTCCGTCACCGCGATATCCCGGCGTCCGATATCCGCCGCGCGCTCACGATCCTCGAGAGCGACCGCGTCTACCAGCGCCAGACCGTGCAAGGCATCGCCCAGCGTCTCGGCTACTTCCACACCGTCGCCGGCGGAATTGGCTTTGAGCGTCGGTTCGTCGAGCTCGCGCGCCGCGTGACACCTGGAGACTTACGCCGCGTCGCGCAGCAATACTTCAACATCGATAACCTCACGGTGGCGATGGTGCTGCCCGATGGTGAGAACCACGAGTTCGCAGAGCCTGCCCGCGTGGATGACGTCGTGAAAGCGGCGTACGCGGCGTCGGACGATGAGTTCGGCAGCTTTGACCTCACACCCGACGCCTACGGCGCTGTCCGGCACGTCTTCGACAACGGCCTGGTCGCCATCATCCAACACGATGAGACCGCTCCGCTGTTCGGCGTTCGTGCCGCGGTGATGGGGGGGCTGCTCGCCGAAGACGAGGCCAACGCCGGTATCAGCAACTTGCTGGCCCATATGTTGACCGCCGGTACCGACGCCCGAAGCGCGCCGGCGATCGCGCTCGAGATCGACAGCATCGCTGCGTCATTGTCCGGCTTCAGCGGCCGCAACACCGTCGGAATGCGCATGACTGCGCTCTCCCGGGACTTCGAGTCCGCCATGGAGATCTTCGCCGACACCGCGCTCCACTCCACCTTCCCCGGCGATGAACTCGACCGCGTGCGTCGTGAGATCCTCGCAGATATCGCCGCGCAGCCCGACAACCTGGCCGGAACCGCGTTCCGCATGTTCAACGAGCAGACCTACGTGGGCCACCCGTACGCGATGTCCGTGCTCGGCACCGAAGAGACTGTCGGCGGTGTGAATCGCAGCGAACTCATCGAGTTCTACCGCCGCATGGTCCAGCCCTCTCGCATGGTCATCTCGGTCGTCGGCGACATCGAGCCCGACCGCGCGCTGCGCGTGATTCAGGAACTGATGGTCGATACCGCGGCGGCGGCACCGCGCGACCTCGCGCCGCGACCGACACCGGCACCCGCGACCGCGGCACGCCTCACCGAGTCCCGAGACCGACAGCAGTCCCACGTGGTGCTCGGCTACCAGACCGAGTCCATGGACGGGGAGCTGCGCTACGCCCTCGACGTGCTCGGCGCGATCCTCGGAGGGCAGGGCGGACGACTGTTCCTCGAACTCCGCGATCGCCAAAGCCTCGCCTATAGCGTGAACGCCTACGCGAGCAGCGGCCTCGATGCCGGCACCTTCGCGTTCTACATCGCCACCAGCCCCAACAAAGTGGAGCAGGCGCTCGGCGCAATTCGCGAGCAGATGCGCTTGCTCCGCGAGCACGGCGTCACCGACGAAGAGCTCGTGCGTGCTCAGCGCTACCTCGTTGGCCGCCGAGACATCGGCCTTCAGCGGCAGAGCGCCCGCGCGGGCTACTACACGTTCGACGAACTCTACGGCCGAGGCTTCGACCACGGCTACAACTACGCCGAGCGCATCGACGCAGTTACCGCCGAGCAGATTCGCGACGCCGTAGTGCGCTACTTTGACCCCGAGCGCGAAGTCGTGGTCGTCGTCGGTCCCGAGCTTCCCGCGGAAGCGGCTCAGGCTGACGCCGAGTAGCGGGCGCGCGCGGCGGACGCTGAGTAGCTCACGCAGAGCGCTGCAGCGCCACGAACGAAAGAGACGAACTCAAGGGGCTCTCGCACCTGGAGTTCGTCATCCCGAAAGGCGCGGCTCTCAGTGCATTGAAGTGCACTCGGCCGCGCTGTCTGCGGTGGGGCCTATAGGCTCCAAACCGGGTTCTCGACCACGTGATCCGCGATCGTACGCTTGCACGCGATACCGTCGTTCGCCGGTCGGTACGTGAACTTGTCCAGCTTCGCGAACAACGCGTCCAGCGCGTCGCCCGTCGCTACGCTCGGTGCCAGGTTCTCCGCGATCGACACGATCTTCGCGTACGACTCGGCGGTGAACGTCTGCGCGATCGCCAGGTGAACCGGCGTCGCTTCGCCGGCCTCTTGCAGCTGTGACACGCGCGCCACGGTGCAGTCGACCGCGTACGTGTAGATCAGCATGTCGGCGAGCTTCAGCATCACCTCCTGCTCGTCCGCAAACGTCGCCATGAACTTCTGAATCGCGGTGTTCGCCACGAACGTCGTCATCAGCTTGCCCATCTTGCACAGGAACTTCTCGTGCTCGAGGCCAGGCGAACCCGCGGCGGGAGCCTTCTCCTTGTCCGCCGCGATCGCCGCGTCGGCTCGCGCGATCACCTCAAAGAGCGGAAGCTGGCCCTTCATCGTGCGCTTCAGGATGGTCCCCGGAATCAGCATCCGGTTGATCTCGTTGGTGCCCTCGAAGATGCGGTTGATCCGCGCGTCACGGTACGTGCGCTCCACCTCGTACTCCCGCGAGTACCCGTATCCGCCGTGAATCTGGACCGCCTCGTCCGCGACAAAACTCGCCGCTTCCGAACCGAACACCTTCATGATGGCGTCTTCGATTGCGAACTCCTCGATCGCCTCGGTGACCTGCTTGGGGTACGACTCCGACGACGAGTCGAGCGCGTCGATCGAGTTGTCCATGTAACCCGCGACCCGGTAGCACATCGACTCCAGGGCATACGTCTGGATCGTCATGTCCGCGAGCTTCTGCCGAATGGCTCCGAACTCAGCGATCGGCGTCTGGAACTGCTTGCGCTCCAGCGCGTATTTGGTCGCGATATCGATACCGCGCTTCGCCGAGCCGAGCACGCCAACGCCGAGCTTAAAGCGCCCGATGTTCAAGATGTTGAAGGCGATCTTGTGGCCACGACCGATCTCGCCGAGCACGTTCTCTTCCGGCACCATCACGTCTTCGAGGATCAGCATCCGCGTGGAGCTGCCCTTGATGCCCATCTTGTGCTCCTCCGCGCCCGTCGACACGCCGTCGTACGTCGCTTCGACCAAGAACGCGGTGAACTTGTCGCCATCGACCTTCGCGAACACCGTGAACAGGTCCGCGAACCCGGCGTTCGTGATCCACATCTTGGTGCCGTTCAAGCGGTAGAAGCCCTTTCCATCGACTTCCTCGCGCACCGCGGTCGTCTTGGCGCCCAGCGCATCCGAGCCACTGCCAGGCTCCGTCAGCGCGTACGCCGCCAGCAACTCACCCGTCGCCAAGCGCGGCAGGTACTGCTCCTTCTGGCTGGCGTTGCCAAAGTACGTCAGCGGCAGCGAACCGATGCCGATGTGCGCGCCGTGCGACACGCTGAAGCCGCCGTACGAGGCCATACGCTCCGAGCAGAGCATCGACGTGGTCTTGTCGAGCCCAAGGCCGCCGTACTCCTCCGGTACGTCGATCATCAGAAGGCCGACCTCGCCGGCCTTCTTCAGCTTCGCCACCATCAGCCCCTCTTCCTGCGCTTCCAAGCGCTCGGCGTCCGGCAGCACGTCCTTCTCCATGAAGTCCTGCGCTGTCCGGGCGAACAGACGCTGGTCCTCGGTGAACTGCTCCGGTGTGAAGATGCGTTCGCTTCCGATCGGATTGAGGAGGAACGAGCAGCCGCGGGGCAAGGAGGGTTTGGTATTCAAGACATTCGGGGGGATGTTGGTAACTGAATGAGCGCTCACTCACACTATGGACTCCCCTAGACTCGGTCAACGCCAAACCTCGTGACCCCACGTGTCTACGCAGGAGAGGGCGCCGAGACAGCGCCGCTTCCACGCACAGAACGTTGCCCCAAAGGCTCCCCGAATCGCCCGCTAGCGAAGGCTCAAACCCGGCGCAACAGCTCGCCGGGCTTACGCGATTGGCGGTTCTTCATCACCGACAGCGTCGCGCGGAGCTCATCGATCAGCGACCCACGGTATGCGTCGGACAGCCGGACCTCACGCACTGAGCGGCGTCCTCGGCCGCGGTCGCGCGTGCGGCGCTCCAGTACGTTCCAGTCGGTCAGCAAGCGAATCGCATTGGCCAGCGTCGACTTCGCGGTCGCCTCGCCGTGGTGCAGTTCACCCTTCGCGTGCATCGCCCGGCCGCGCGAAAGCACACGTTTGACGAACGCCTTCTCGTCCGTCCACTGGTCCGCCATCTCGGGCAGGCAATCGGCGACCAGGAAATACGACTCGACCGTCGGCAACAGCAGCCCGCGCAGGAACTCCGCGCCAGCCGGCGGCGGCTCCGTCACCACAAGCGTATCGCCGTCGTCGGCCACCGTCGCCCAGCCGCGCTCCACAAAGTACTGCGAGGCGCCGTCGAACACCGTGCTGAACTGGCTGCGCTCGTCGAAGCAGAACTCATGCTTCATCAGACGCGATAAGAAGTGCGCGTAGAATCGGACGTCCGCGACGTCCACGTGCGTACCCTCGACCATGTACAGCGCCGTCGCGAACACGGCCTCGTCCACGAAGTAGTGGATGATGTTGTTCTTGTAGAACGCCAGCTCCGTGCGCCGCTCCTCGGGTGCCGAGAACAACGTCTCGCCGTCCACTTCCTGGACGTTGATGAGACCCTTGTCGGCCAGCAGATGCAGCGCCTCTTCGAGCGGCGCGATGACCGCCGCGCCCACCGCTCGGTCCGTGAGCCGGATGATCGAGTCGGCGGACGGCATATCTACCGGCGCCGACTCCCCGCTCTGCTCCATGTACTCGCGGTCGTATTCGTCGAGCGCGGTGATGTTGATCGGCTGCGTCGAGAGCCCGCGGATGCTGGCCAATCGCGCGTCCATCGCCGTACTCAGCGACCGCGAAAGTCGCGCGCCCTGGCGCTTGAGGAACGACAGAACGAAGCCAACCTCGCGCGCGATCGTATCGGAGTCGAGCCCCCGCGCCGGGTTGTTCAGCACGATCAGCGCGGCCAACGCGCTCGGCGTCACCGTCGTCACATCGTTGATGCTGTGGATGATGCGGTACGCCAACCGACGCACGGTGCGGTCGCTGTCCTCCGGCGCCGCGTCCGCCGCGGTGTGGGACTCCGCCAGGAACTCCGCCGCGTCGATCGGCTCGCCGAACTCGACATAGACGCGCCCGTACCGGCTCCGCAGCACCTGCGAGGTCTTCAGCAGCCCGCCCAGGCTCTCCGAGCGCTTCTCGCCACCGTCGAGCTCGGCCTTGTACGACGACCCCTCGATCACGTTCTCGTAGCCAACGCTCACCGGCATGAACGCCAGGTCGTCGACGCCGCCTAGACGGTGTGCGTCGAGCAACATGCTCAGCATGCCGTACTTCGGAGGATTCAGCTTGCCGGTCCGCGAGCGCGTGCCTTCGATGAAGAACTCGAGGAAGAAGCCCTCCTCGAGCAACTTGACCAAGTACGCGTCGAACACCCGCGGATACAGCGCGTCACCAGCAAAACTGCGGCGCAGGAAGAACGCGCCCGCGCGCCGGAACACCGAACCGACCGGCCAAAAGCTCAGGTTCTCGCCAGCCGCGATATGCGGCGGAATCAACCCGCGCTGATAGAACACGTACGACAGCACCAGGTAGTCGATATGACTCTTGTGGCTCGGCACCAGCACCAGCCGCTTGTTTCGCGCCACCCGCCGTAAGGCATCGATGCCCGGATCGTCGACCTCAAGGCCGTCGTAGATCTGGTTGAAAATCGCCGAGAGCAGGGCGGACATCAGCTTGATGACGAACATGCTGAAGCTCGCCGCGATCGACTTCAGGTGCTTGGCCGCGTCGCGCTGGACGTCCTCGAAATCACGCCCAGATTCGTCGCTCACGTTGCGAATCGCCGCGAGCGTCCGCGGGTCGCTCAGAATCTCGCCGCGGATCTGCCGCGCAGACTTCACCCCGGGCCCGACGATGATCCGCCGCTCCTGCTCCAGTCGGTCGAAAATCTGCGTCTCGATCGCGAGCGCTGCGTTCGGTCCAGACTCGGCGACCGCTGCGCCGACATCAATGATCTCGCCGACCTCAACCTGCGGCGCGCCCAGGTTCAGAAACGATTCCCACGTCTGCTTCGCGACGTGCAGCAACTTCCGGAAGAAGCCGGGGTCCTGCCGGGTACCGAACACCTCGTCCACGAACGTCGGCCGATCGTGGTCCGGGTGCTTGTCCCAGACGAGCAACAGGGGGACTGCGGTCACCGTTAGCCCCGAGGCCTGCTGCGCCGCCACCACGCTCCGCATGCACTTCCGCGAGAACGTCGCGCGGTCGGCGGGGCCACGGCTCCTGCGCTGCATAAAGATCAATGTCGGCTGCTTCGCCTTCACGAGCCGCTCGATGCACTCCTCGTCCTTCGGCAGGCCCCGTCGGCCGCGGACGAGCGTCCGCAGCGCGCGCCAAAACGGGCGCACGGCCCACGTGTTCACGCCGTTCGCAAAGCGCACCAGCCCGATGCCGTGCTGCTTAAACGCGATGTTGAAGTACAGGTAGTCGATCAGGCTCCGCGTCTGCATCACGTACACGACCGGCCCGCGGGCCTCCGCGTCCTTGAGCGCGTGAATGCTGCGCTGGCTGAAGACCACGCCGCCGAGCAGCTTGCTCAGCACCCATGTGAAAAAACGCCCCGTGTCGGTGACCATGCTGGACGGGTGAACGCCGTCCACCAGCGCACGCGTCGTCTTATCCGCGAGCGCGCGCGTGGTGCGATCTGCGGGCGTGGCGGGCTCCGGAGGAACCGTGTCGGTTCCCGCTGGCGCGGACGCTTCGTCGGTCGGAAGCGCTTCCGGTGCCGAGGGCTGGTGGGTGGTTGACATCCCGTTGGGTGCTGACGTGGAACCGGAATCCTAAGCCCCGAGAGGGCACTTGGCTAGCGATAAGGACGCGCCGCTTACGGTGCGGCCAAGGTGTGGCTTGCTTGACCCGATTTTCGCGTGTGTGATACACACATGCACGGTGGCTTACCCTCGACGGACTCCTCGTCATGCGTACTCAAAACCCGCGAACTCTGGGATGAATCAGCGGCTCTGTCGCGTGCTCGCAGCGCCCGTTGTGGTCGCTTTTCTTTACGCCACGCTCGCTCCGGCGGTCGTAGCTGCGCAAGGCTTTGAATTCGACGACGATGAAGTCGACGATTTCGGCGAGCCCATGGACTTCGGTGACGAAGGTTGGGAGGACGACGATTGGGGCGACTCCGTCGACTTTGAGACCGAAGACGGATGGGATGACACCGATGATGGATGGGGCACCGTCGACGAAGAAGTCGTCGTTGAAGTCCCGGACACCATCACCGGACTGATCGTGCCGAGCGCGTCCTTCGACGCAGCACTCGCCGACCAGCTCACCGACCAACTCATGGCGGAACTCGCGACCATCGACGGCAACGTCGTCGTCGGAAACGAGGGCCTCCGCCAAGAGTTCGAGATCATGGGCGCCGAGCTCGCCACCGAATGCGCGTTCGACCCCGTCTGCCTCGGGCGATATGGACGACAGCTCGGCCTCGGCCGCGTCGTCGTAGGCCGCGTGGAATCCACCGTTACCGGTTGGGCCACCACCGTCGACCTCTTCGATACCGAGAGCTCGTCCATCGTCAACTACCGCTACTTTGAGACCGAGCCGCGCTTGCTGGCCGTCCAAGAAGCCCTGCCGGGCCAACTGCCCGCGCTGTTCGGCATCCGCGCCGAGCGCAACACCGGGAACGCCGGACCGACCGGCCCCAGCACCGCGCAAGTCGCGCTCGCGTGGACCTCCGCGGGTCTCGCCGTCGGCGCCATCGCCACCGGCGTGGTGTTCGGGCTCGCAGCCCGCTCCACCGAGTCCGACCTGCAAGACTGCAACCTGATCGACGACTTCGACGGTGAGCCCGTCTGTGACCTCACCCAGCGTGAAGCGCAGCCCCTCATCGACGACGCCAAGAGTGACGCGCGACTGTCGAACATCCTGATCGGCAGCGGCCTCTTCCTCGGCGTCCTCTCCGTCGTGCTCTTCACCGTCACCCCCGGCGGTGACATCGACGAAGACGCAGACCTCGCCCAACGCCGACGCGACTGGCGCCTGTCGCCCTCCGCATCGCGCGAGGGGTTCGGGCTCACCGGAACCTGGAACTTCTAGTGGGCACCATGAAGAACACCGCCAACATGATTCGATTGCTCCTCGGAGTCGCAGCGTTCGCTGCCCTGTCCGCTTGCGCCGTTGACCTCGAACTTGAGGGAGATAACGGATACGCCTGCACGTCCGATGACGACTGCGTCAGTGGCTTCCTGTGCTCCAACATCGGCCGCGACGGCGCGACCGGACGTTGCGTCCGCGAAGGAGCCGACCCGGGCAACCTCGACTGTCGCGACCTCGACCAGGACGGCGCGTTCGTCGGCGGAGGCTGCTCAGCCAACCGCCCCCGCGACTGCGACGACACCAACAACGCCATCGGCCCGCAGGCCGCAGAAGTCTGCGACGGCGTCGATAACAACTGTGACTGCGACAGAACCACCGGCGACTCCAACGGAGACGGCGTCATCTGTGGCCCCGGCGACGACAACGTCGACGAAGGCCTGCCCACGCGCCCCTGCCCACTCCAGTCCGGCCTGTGCCGTGGCGCGCAAACCAGCTGTGTCGACGGCGCCTACGAAGACTGCGGCTCCGACGCCATCTACGGCGAGGACTACGAGGTCAACGAGATCTCGTGTGACGGCATCGACAACGACTGCGACAACGCGATCGACGAAACCTGCGACTGCATCCCCGGAACCGACGAAGCATTCGAGTGCGGATTTGACATCGGCGCCTGCGACCGCGGAATCCAGCTCTGCAGCCCCGACGGTTCTCTCTCCGCATGCGTGCTCGCCGACGATGACCGCCGCTGTGCAAACGGCAGCGCTTGTCGCGCCGACGCTGAATGCACCGACGGCTCCGAATGCCTCGCCGTCGAGTGCGAAACCAGCGACGACTGCGATGAAGGCGGTGTCTGCGTCGACGAACTCATGGACCACCGTGAGAACCTGTACGACGACTGCATCTCCGGCAGCACCATCGGCTGCGAGCGCTCCGTGTGCCGCTACCCGAACCCGTCCACCGCGTGCGAAGACGACACTACCTGTGACGGCGGCGCGTGCATCGACGGCTTCTGCCACGCCCGGGTCCAACCCAGCACCGAAGAGGTCTGCAACGGCATCGACGACAGCTGCAACGGCTCCATCGACGACGACTTCCAGCGCGAAGCCGTGTGCGGTGCCTGCCCGTTCAACGCCGAGTTCTTGAACATCGCGACGCTCCAAGGCGCCAGCGTGCAGGTCTGCGTGGATCGCTACGAGGCCAGCCGAATCGACGCCACCGACGTCGACCCCGGAACCAGCAACCTCTACGCAACCGCCGTGCCCAACGCGATCCCCTGGACCAACCTGGAGCCTGAGGATGCCGCAGAGGCATGCAGCGGCTCCGTCCTCCGCGAACTCAGCGGCGGAACACGTCAGCCCGTAGCCACCCGCGCCCTGTGCCGGAACTTCGAGTGGGCGCAAGCGTGTGGTGGCAAGTTCGGAACCGCCGAAGACGTCGATTTCCCGTACGCCACTCGCGGTGACGGAAACGTCTTCGTCGCCGGCGCTTGTAACGACGGGACGCTCGGCCTGACCGGGCCGCAGCCCACCGGAACCGCATCCAACTGCTGCAGCCCGCACAACATCTGTGACGCGAGCGGCAACGTGGCTGAGTACATCGAGGGCGCTGGCCAACTGCCGCTCGTCGCTGGCGGTAGCTACCTCACCACCGACGAAGCCATCCTCGCATGTGGCGCAGGCCGCACCGAGTACGAAGCCGTCCCGGCCGACCCGACAGCACGCGACGACATCGGCTTCCGCTGCTGCTCGCAGCCCCGGTAGCCCGGCATTTAGCCCTCAGGGGCTGGGCGCCGCGCCGCCGCGATACGCACGAACGAAAACACCCCCGACGCCCTAGGCGCCGGGGGTGTTTCGCTTCGTGAGCGGAGGGCTACTTGAGCTTCGCCAACGCCGTCGCCAGTCGCTTGCAGCCCTCACGGATGGACGCCTCGCTCGACGCGTAGCTCATCCGGAAGAAGCCGGGGGCGCCGAACGGGCTACCGGGCACCACCGCGATCTGAGCGCTCTCCAAGAGCCACTCTGCCATCACCATGTCACTCGTCATGACAATGCCGTCTGCGGTCTTTCCGATGAGCGCAGACGCGTCCGGGAAGATGTAGAACGCGCCCTTGGGCTCTACGACCTCGAGGCCGTCGATGTCCGAGAGCAAGCCGTAGATGATGTCGCGGCGCTCCTGGAACGAGTCGCGCATCGGCTTGATGACTTCTTGGCCGCACTCCAGCGCCGTGATCGCCGCAAACTGCGTAATGCTGTTCGCGTTGCTTGTGCTCTGCGACTGCAGGCGCGCCATGGCGGAGACGAACTCCTTCGGCGCGATGGCGTAACCGAGACGCCAGCCGGTCATGGCGTACGCCTTCGAGAAGCCGTTGATCAGCACGTACCGGTCCCGCAGCGAAGGCGCGACCGACAGCAACTCCACCGCCTCCGCGCCGTCGTACACGAGCTCGTCGTAGATCGCGTCGCTGATGACCGTGATCTTCGGGTGACGCTCCAGCCACGCCGCGATGCCACGGATGGCGTCTGCGTCCCAGAGCGCGCCGGTCGGGTTCGTGGGGTTGTTGATCACGATCGCGACGGTGCGGTCGGTCACGGCGGCGTCCAACGCCTCAATCGTCGGCACGAAGCCGTTCTGCGGGCTTCCCGACACGGTGACCGCCTTGCCGCCAGCCAACTCGACTTGCGCCGGGTAGCTCACCCAGTAGGGCGCCGGAATGATGACCTCGTCGCCCTCGTCGAGCAGCGCGCTGAACGCGTTGTACAGCGAGTGCTTGGCGCCGCTCGAGACGATGATCTCAGCGTCCGAGAACTCGATGCCCAGACGGCGCTGATACTCGGCGCGAATCGCCGCCTTCAGCTGCGGAGCACCGCCCACAGGGGTGTACTTGGTGCGTCCCGCATCCAACGCCGCCTTCGCCGACTCGACGATGGGCAGCGGAGTCGTGAAGTCGGGCTCGCCAGCGCTAAACGAGATCACGTCCACGCCCTGCGCCTTGAGCGCAGCAGCCTTCGCGGAGATCGACAGCGTCGGGGAGGCGGGGATAGCGGCAGCGAACTTGGAAATCTTCATGGAGTGAACCTCACTCGGTTTCGGAGAGTTTGCCCTGGAGACGGGCAAGCACTGAGGGTGGGACCACGTCAGCAACGTCGCCGCCGAGGGTGGCGACTTCCTTAACGAGACGGGAGCTGACGTAGAAGTTTGTCGGGTCGGCCATCAAGAAGACCGTCTCGACGCCAGGCGCCAGCTTCCGGTTCATGTTGGCCATCTGATACTCGTATTCGAAGTCGGCGACCGCCCGCAGCCCGCGAAGCAACACGTTCACACCGTGTGACTTTGCGTACTCGACCAGAAGCCCCTCGAAGCTCTCGACACGCAGGTTCGGGTGATCCCCGAAAATCTCCTGCACCATCTCGATACGTTCTTCGAGCGTGAACATCGCGCTTTTGCTCACGTTCTGAGCGACGCCCACGATGAGCTCGTCGCAGATCGCGAGCCCCCGCTCGATGATGTTCACGTGCCCGTTGGTCGGCGGGTCGAAACTGCCGGGGTAGATGGCGATCCTGCTCATCATGCGCACTCATCGGAGGAAGGTAGGGCGCTGCCGGGTACCAGCTACCGGGAAATCTGTCACGGTTCCGCGGACTTTGCCCGAGCGAAGATACTGATCGCCGTCTCGCCGTGCGTGCGCGACGCGCGGTGTAACCACCCCGGAAACGAGACTGCCTCGCGAGCGCGCGCGTGTTCATACACCAGTAGGGTGCCCTCCGCGGTAATCCCGCCTGCATCCAGCGCTGCAACGGTCGGCGCGAGCTCCGTCATGGAATAGGGCGGGTCCGCAAAGATGACGTCGAAGGGCGATGTGTCTTGCAGCCGCTTGAGCGCTCCAGGAACACGACCCTCTATCACCGTGGTCTCCGCGCTCACCTGAAGCGCCTCCACGTTTGTCCGGATCGCGCGGATGGAACGGCGGTCCGCGTCAAACATGACCGCATGCGCGGCCCCGCGACTCAGACACTCAAGTGCCAACGCCCCAGAGCCTGCGAACAGGTCGAGAACCCGCAATCCATCGAAACCGCCCCCGACGTGCGCCGAGACCAGATGCTGGAAGAGCGACTCCTTTACGCGATCGGTGGTGGGGCGCGCCACGTCCCCAGCAGGGGCCACGAGGCGACGACTCCGAAACTGGCCGGCAATGATACGCATGAGGAGATCGATAGGACGAGGAAGAGGGCGCCCGCAGGGTGTCCGAGGGGGGAGGAACGATAGAACCCGCGACGCTTGCGTGGAAGTGGCTCACGCTAAACCACCGTAAATACGCGTCATTTTAAATCAGCGTCGAGGAAGTGCAGAATGTTGCCACAATGTTGTTGACAGCCGAACGGCCCTGAGTATGATGCCCGTCCGCTTGGGGAGACCCACTCGGAGTTCTTTGAAAACTGGATAAGAGAGACGCCAATTTCACACTCGTTTTCGAGAGTGTA